>CALEAR010000198.1 GCA_937943665.1 uncultured Alcanivoracaceae bacterium | reverse complement strand
CATGCCTGCCATGGCCATATTCAGGGTGCGCGGAATAGGGGTGGCAGTGAGGGTGAGAATATCGGCTTCAGCGCGCAAGGCCTTAAGTTTTTCCTTGTGGCGCACCCCAAAGCGGTGCTCCTCATCCACAATTACAAGCCCCAAATCTTTAAATTTCACGCTATCCTGCAGCAACTGGTGAGTACCCACCACAATATCCACCTTGCCCGCAGCTAAGCCTTCGAGCACTTGCTGCTTTTCTTTGGCGGTGCGAAAGCGGCTTAATACCTCAATGTTAACGGCCCATTTGGCGAACCTATCCACAAAGGAATCATAGTGTTGTTGGGCTAATAAGGTGGTGGGCACTAGCACGGCCACTTGGGTGTTATTTTGCACCGCTAAAAATGCCGCTCGCATGGCCACCTCGGTTTTACCAAAACCCACATCTCCACACACAAGGCGATCCATGGGGCGGTCCGCTGTCATATCTTTTAGCACGCTGGTGATGGCGGTGGCTTGGTCTGGGGTTTCCGCATAGGGAAAGCTGCCAGCAAAACTATCGTAGGCCTCTTGGGGTAGCGTAAAGGCGCGCCCCTTGCGTGCCTCACGGCGAGCATAGGTGTTAAGAAGCTCCGCGGCCACATCGTGAATTTTTTCAGCCGCTCGTTCGCGCGCCTTGGTCCATTGTTCTGAGCCCAAACGGGTGAGTGGGGCATGCTCGTGGTTTGAGCCCCCATAGCGGCTAATAAGGTGGAGGGAGGACACCGGAAGATAAATTTTATCGCCACCGGCGTATTCCAGCACTAAAAACTCATGTTCTTGGCCATCCACTTGCATATGAGTGAGGCCCTGGTAGCGGCCTACACCATGCTCAATGTGCACCACTGGATCTCCCACGGTGAGCTCGCCCACGGAACGGAATACATTTTCTGCATCCACTGTGGTGTGGCGAGTGCGGCGACGTTCATGCAAGGTGCGCTGGCCGTATAATTGTGGCTCTGCCACCACCAGAAGTTGTTCTTCAGGGTGATAAAAGCCCTCGTGGAGGCGGCCCACTGCCAGTGCCCATTGGGGTTTTTCTTCAGCGGCCACGTAGGTGGCCCAGTTACCCATGAGGGTGGGCTGCACTTGGCGCTTTTGCAGCAATTCTAACAGGGCTTGTTGGCGCCCTTCGGATTCCGCCACCAATAAAATGCGTAAGCTTGGAGTGGACTCTGCCAAGGTTAAAAGGGCAGTGAGGGGATGCTGGCGCTCTCCACTTACTAACGCTGGCATGGGAGCAAAGGGGAAAGCCACGCCTTCTTTGGAGTTCAACCGGGCGCGGCCATGTTTCTTTAATTGGGCCTGTAGCTCCTGTTGAGGAAGAAATAACTGTTGCGGTGGCAATAACGGGCGTGCCGCATCGTGGCGGCGGCTTTCATAACGGGATTCAATGTGCTCCCACACCTGCTGTGCGGCGGCTTCTAGCCCTGGCAGTTCC
>CALEAR010000197.1 GCA_937943665.1 uncultured Alcanivoracaceae bacterium | reverse complement strand
TTATTGGCGCCTCTTATTTGGGTTTTTTAGTCCTCATTTTGCCGGGGGTGTGGTTATATGCGCGCCTTTCCCAAGGCCCCATTATTGTGTTATTGGAAAAACAACATGCAGTGGAAGGGTTACGCCAATCCTTTATGCGCACCGAAAAACATCAGTGGCAAATTTTTGTGGGCATTTTGGTGATGGCTAGCCTTATTTTAATAGCCACCTTGGTTTCCGCGAGTATTAGCCAAGCCTTGCTAGGAGAAAGCCCACTAGGTGATGTGCTGCACTTATTGCTCACCGCCCCGGTGGGCGTTTTGCTGGATATTTTAATTTTCCGCTTTTATTGCTTAGAAACACCAAACACTAAACCGCCACTGGCGCCTTAATATGCGGTTGAGGGTGGTAATCCACCACCTCAATATCCTCAAAACGGAAGGCAAAAATATCTTTCACCTCGGGGTTAAGTCGCACCTTAGGCAAAGGGCCTGGGGTGCGTTTAAGTTGCTCATCCGCCTGCGCTAAGTGGTTACTATAGAGGTGCGCATCACCTAAGGTATGCACAAACTCACCAGGAGCTAAATCACACACTTGCGCCACCATTAAGGTGAGCAAACTATAAGAAGCAATATTAAAAGGCACACCTAGAAAAATATCGCCACTGCGCTGATACAGCTGACAAGATAGCTTGCCATCAGCCACGTAAAACTGAAATAAACAGTGGCATGGCGGCAGTGCTTGACGCCCTAATGCTGCGTTCTCCTTCGGGCTAATGCTAGTGTCTGGCAGCACAGCAGGGTTCCATGCAGTTACCACTAAACGACGAGAATCCGGCTGTGTTTTAATGGCGTTAATCACATCGCTGATTTGATCAATGACTTCCCCATTAGGGCCCTTCCAGCTGCGCCACTGCTCGCCATACACAGGCCCAAGCTCGCCCTCTTCAGTGGCCCATTCATCCCAAATGGATACCTTGTTTTCCTTCAAGTAGGCAATATTGGTATCGCCCTGTAAAAACCAAAGCAACTCATGAACAATGGAGCGCAAATGCAGTTTTTTAGTGGTTAAAAGAGGGAAGCCTGCACTTAAATCAAAACGCATTTGATGCCCAAAAATGGCACGAGTACCTGTGCCTGTGCGATCGGTTTTAATGCTTCCATGGTGGCGCACTTGGCGCAAAAGATCTAAATATTGCTGCATATTATTTTGCCTGCTGTTTCACGGGTTGTGTTTTGTATGCCCACACCATTAATCCAAGACCCACCACAATCAAGGGCAAACTCAATAACTGCCCCATGGTAAGCCAATCAAAAGCCACATAGCCTATGTGTGCATCGGGCTCACGGAAAAACTCAGTGGTGAAACGGCTTATACCATAGCCCACCCCAAATAAGCCTGTGACCGCGCCCATGGGTTTAGGCTGCCGTGTAAAAAGCCATAACACCACAAATAGCACTAAGCCCTCGGTGAAAGCCTGATACAGCTGGGAAGGGTGACGCACTAGCTGTAACACATCATCGGGAAACACCATACCCCAAGGCACCTCAGTGGCACGGCCCCACAGCTCACCATTAATGAAGTTACCGATGCGCCCAGCCCCTAAACCAATAGGTACCATGGGCACCCCAAAATCCATGGCGGCTAAGAAGGGTTTTTTCACTTTACGCGCAAATAGAGCAATGGCGGTGAGCACGCCAAGGGCTCCGCCATGGAAGGACATTCCCCCTTGGTTCAGCAAAAATATGCGCCAAGGCTCCGCCATAAAGTTGGCAACATCATAAAAAACCACATACCCCACACGCCCGCCGATAATCACTCCAAGGGCTCCGTAGAAGATCAAATCGCTTACTTGTTGGGGTGTCCAACCACTGTTAGGTTGTTTGGCGCGGCGCAAACAAAGCCACCAAGCGCCCATAAACCCCACAAGGTACATGAGCCCGTACCAGTGGATTTGCACGGGGCCCAAGGAAAGGGCCACAGGATCAATGTGTGGATAACGAATCATGGGTGCCTCGAGCTAAAGAGTTAGCCCATAAGCATATTGATACCCACCAAGGCTAGCAAGACTGCGAATACTCTTTTCAAAATACGGTTAGGTAGCTTATTCGCCACGCTCACGCCCACACGGGTCATAGGGTAGCTCGTTACAATAATGGCGGCCACGGCGGGGAAATACACGTACCCCAAGCTACCCACAGGCAAATCAGGATGGCTCCAGCCAGCCCAAATAAAACCCAAGCTCCCCATCACCGCAATGGCCAAACCACAGGCAGAAGACACCGCCGCCGCTTGTTGCATGCGCACCCCAAAGCCGCTGAGAAAAGGCACGGTAATGGTACCTCCGCCAATACCAAAGAAGCTTGAGAAGATACCAATGCCACCACCACAGGCCGTGAGCACCCAGGTTTTAGGTAGGTTTTCGGGTTTGTTGGGTTCGGTTTTTTTGCGCCCACTCCATAGCATTTGCACGGATAAAAACAGCATAAACACACCAAAAGCCGCGGCTAACAACTTGCCGGGTAAGGAAGAGGCAATAAAGGCGCCTCCGAATGCCCCCAAACCCACCGCCGGTGCCATGGCTTTAGCAATACGCCAACGCATGCTGCCCATGCGGCTATGAGCCCGCATAGCCCCAATGGAGGTCAGTACAATGGCCGCCAAGGAAGTGGCCAACGTCATTTGCATACTGAATTCTGCATCAAAACCCGCTTGGGTAAACATGAGTAACAGCCCCGGCACCACCACAGAGCCACCACCAATACCCAAGGCGCCACTTAAAAAGCCCATTAAGGCACCCAACATAAGGTAAAGCGGTATCCATTCGATATGCACGAATCTATCTCTCGTTCTGTAAGTAACAATCCATTGTAAGGTGTTTACACATGTAACCCGTGACAGCACAAAGTGAAGAAATGAGAAGCGCCTTTGAGCACTAACTTGCGGTGGGAAAATTGAAACCCTACAACATGACAAAAGCGATGATAGCGAATTTACCTAACAGGAACAAACAAAAAAGCATATACTAATAACTCGCTTGAGATTCCCCTTTACCCCCATTGGCATGGCTTTAACTTATGTGCACCATCTTATTTGCTTGGCAACAGGGCCCCAAACAACCCTTCTTGGCCATCGCTAACCGTGATGAATTTCATGGCCGCCCCACTCAAGCGGCCCATTGGCATGATGAAGTATTTTCAGGTCTTGATTTGCGAGCTGGCGGCACCTGGATGGGCATCCATCGCCGCGGACGATTTGCTGCAGTTACCAACTTTCGTGAGCCCGTTCTCGCCTCAGGTCAAAAAAGCCGTGGCGAATTGCCCTTGGCCTTTCTTAAGAGCCAACAAACCCCCGCTGAGTTTTGCCAG
>CALEAR010000196.1 GCA_937943665.1 uncultured Alcanivoracaceae bacterium | reverse complement strand
AGCTGCTTTAAGGTGGCGCCTCTGTTAGATGTTTGGGCCCCTTAGGTTGAGCTCTGCTGCATTATCTTTTCCCATAAGCCAGAGGCTCGTTGGGTAACTCGCCCCATGGCATGGTAAAACACCTCTGGGTTGAGGGTAATCAAGGTAAAGTGCTTTTTGCTTCGGGTAATGGCGGTGTAAATTAACTCACGGGTGAACACCTCTCCGGCGTGCGGGGGCAATAGCAACACAGTGTGATCAAAACCGGATCCTTGGGATTTATGTACCGTCATGGCGTACACGGTTTCCACCTGATTCAATCGCTGCGGCGACACCCAGCGAATGCTGCCATCGGCCAGCTCAAAGGCCACCCGCAATTTCCCTCCCACCTTGAGTGTGATACCCACATCACCGTTCATTAGCTTAAGCTGGTAATCGTTACGGGTAATCATCACTGGGCGGCCTGGATACCATGAGGTATCCCCACGGCTTAAGGAAGCCTCGATTAGCCCCTCCTCACGCAAACGAGCCTCCACCATTTGATTTAATGCCACCACTCCATAAGGGCCACGCCGCTGCCCACTTAATAACTGTTGACGTGCAAGCTGTCGCAGGCATTGGCGGGCCCACGCTTCTTCATCTTCTAGGGGGGTATTCACTAATTGAAACAAGGTCTTAAGCCCCCAAGGTTGAGCCTGCTTATGCAGTGGAGCAAGTAATAGTTGAGGAAGTGTAGCTTCCACTTCATGGGATTTAAGGGATAGATAAGTAAGGTCCTGCTCATGGTTGGTGGAAGCAACCCCGCCTTGAGCTAATAACTGCTTGGCGTAGAGGGCGTCATTGTTGTTCACCGCACGGGCAAGCTCACCAATACCTGAAGACGCATCAAAACGGTAGCTTTTACGCAACATCACAATGTGTTGCGCTAAGGCACTGGCGTTGGGGTTAGGGGCCACACCCTCTAGCCCATTCACCCCTGCATCTTGTAGGGCGTTTAAAGTGGTTTGGTGATAGTTATTTGCCTCCTTTGCACTCACTTCGCCGCACAATTCGCCCATAATGGCGCCCGCTTCCACACTTGCTAATTGATCTTTATCGCCAAGGAGCACCAAACGTGCCTGTGGGGCAAGCGCTTGCAGCAAGGCGGCCATTAACTCCATATCCACCATACTGGCTTCATCAACAACCACTAAATCCGCCGGCAATGGATGGCCTGCATTGTGCCTAAAATGACGACTATGGGGCCGGCTACCCAATAAACGGTGAATGGTGGCCACTTCTGTGGGCAAATGTTCGCGCACCTCAGCCACGTTCAAGGTGGCGATTTCTTCACGAATAGATTCTGTTAATCGAGCCGCAGCTTTGCCTGTGGGTGCCGCCAAACGAATACGTAGGGGCGCCCCCTGTTGCAATGCCAGTTGTTGCAACAAAACCAAGAGCTTTAGCACTGTGGTGGTTTTCCCCGTGCCAGGGCCACCAGTAATAATGGCGAAACGGCGTTGGGCGGCTAAGGCACAGGCGGCACGCTGCCAATCGGTGTCAGCGGTGGGTTCACCAAAAAGCGCATTTAATAATGGCGCAAGCGTGGGCACACTGATGGGGGGCTCGTTTAAGCGTTGGGTAATGATGGTGGCCACCAAACGTTCCTGCTCCCAATGACGCCGCATATACAAACGCTGCCCTTCTAGCACTAAGGGGGAATCCGCCCCATGCACTAAGGGGCTATCCAACACTAACGCCCGCCATTGGCTCACCTTTTTAGGCAATAGCTGCGGTGCTTTTAACTCAGGCTTACCTTGTTGAACCTCCACGGTGAACAAGCGTTCATACACCCCCTGATCTGCCATATCCAAACAGAGGTGTCCTGCGGCCTGTTGGGCACTCACAAGTGCCCCCAGCAACGCTTGTTCTGCGGTAATGTGGGGAAACTGCTCCAACAAAAACTCGGCCACTTTGGCATCTAGTTGGCGCAATACCTCAGCCTCTAAGAGTAAGTTAAGGTCTGCAGCCAATGCTTGGGGCAAGGTGGTTTTAAATAAGGCGTTACTCATGGCTATTACCTCTTGCCGCTAGTGTGAAGCGCTGATCCAAGGCCTCTATTAAGGCCTGAGAGGGGCGATGGAAATAGCACCCATGGGTCTCGGGATGCTCAGTTCCTCGCAAAAACAGGTACACAGCGCCGCCCAAATGTTGCTCGGGGTTGTAACTGCTTCCCAAACGGGCTTTAAGGAGTTTATGTAACGCCAGCAAATAAAAGGTGTATTGGGCTTCATAACGATATTTAAGAATGGCATCTTCTAAATTGGATGAATGATACGCCTGAGTATTGGGCCCTAAGAGATTAGATTTGTAATCCAACACGTAATAGCGGCCATGGTGCTCAAACACCAAATCAATGTAACCCTTAAACATGCCATTTAATTGATTGGCTAAAAAGGGAGGGCGTCGTTGCTCTTCCGTTGCCAACGCCGGCATCAAGTGGTGGCGTAGGAGCTGTTCTAATTCCTCCGTACTAAAGGGTTGACTGGGGAACCAAAACTCCATTTCAGCCACATAGGTGCGTAGCTCCGCCAGAGCCACCTGACCATTTTCCCCCAAGAGTAGCGGTACCTTAAGCCAACGCTGCCATTGTTCGTAAAGGGTGTGAGCGTGGGGTTTCCAGCCGTAACTGCCCAATCGCGCCTCTAGCCAGGCGGTGAAGCGCTTGGGCTGCTCCTTAAGCTGCTGAAGCTGTGCGGCAAATCCAACCTCGGCGGAATCTTCCAATAAGCGGTGCCATAGGTTCCCCACTTCTGTGCCTCCTGGGAAGGCGTGGATCCCCTCTGCCGCTTGGATGTCTTCCACCAAATCGTGCTCCTCATCATCCACGCTCGACGCCTGATTTGGCACATAAGGGCGAGCGGTTTTAAGGGCACTGTAGTTGCCTATCCACCACGAGGGGGATTCCGGTGCAAAGGTGGCAGTTAACGGCGGCTGAAGTTCCGGCTGGGCCTGGGTGAGCGCTAAAGGCTCTGCTTCCTCAGGAAGAGGTAAAGGCCTAATAAACCCATTGGTGGCCGCAAGCGCGGGCAAGACATCCTCCTCTGCGATTGCTTTGCCAAAAAGCAGACGCCCCATGGCGCTTAAATGCACCTGGTTACTTTTCGCATTTCCATAGCGAACGGGAGCCAACCCCAGCCAACAACCATGTACAGCACGGGTAATGGCCACATAAAGCAAACGCATATCTTCGGCTAATCGTTCTTCCTCAGCTTGCTCGGCGGCCTCTTTACTCAGCACCAGGTCCTCATAAAGTTCGCCATCCACGGGGTAACGCCCCCCCTCCCCTGCTTGCATAGGGCGAAAACCACATATAAAAGGCAAAAACACCAAGGGAAATTCCAATCCCTTAGATTTATGAATAGTAAGAATGTGCACCCTTTCCGCATCGCTTTCTAGGCGAAGTTGGCTACTCCCTTGGTCTGCATCCTCTTCGGCGAGCATTTCATTACGAAACCAACGCAACAGGGCTTGTTCACCCTCCAGTTGTGTTGCAGCCTCTTGGGCCAACTCCGCTAAGTGGCGCAAATTCACTAGGGCTCTCTCCTGCTGTTGCCTCGCTAAACGTTGGGGCACTTGGTAATCCTGCAATAGGGTTTCCATCATGGCCAAAACACCTTTGCTGCGCCAGGCATCGCGGTACGCCTGAAATTGTTCTAAGGTGGC
>CALEAR010000195.1 GCA_937943665.1 uncultured Alcanivoracaceae bacterium | reverse complement strand
TAATAAACTCTTGCGCCCCTGCGGTCATCACCACCCGTACTTCAGCGCCAGCATCTTGTAAGCGCCGCAGCAAAATTGCACTTTTATAGGCAGCAATGCCACCTGTTACGCCAAGTAATATGCGTTTGTTTACCAATCTTTCCATTATTTGCCCACCTCAACTTAGGCTTTTAGATGCATTATTGCAGAGGCCCGAAGGGCTATTATGAAGTTGCCACACATTCCTGCAAGGCGGTAAGCGTAACACTGAATTAGTGGCGAGTAACGTTAGTGAAGCACGTTTTACCCACGGGGGAGCATAACAATCACCATCAACGAAGGATAAAACCATGAGTATTCGTACCTGGCAAGTGGAAGATAGGCCACGGGAGCGTTTGCTTAATAAAGGGTCTGAGGCGCTCAGTGATGCAGAGTTATTGGCGCTTTTTTTGGGCACTGGGTTGCAAGGAAGTAATGCGGTGGAATTATCGCGACAGCTAATTAAGCAAGCGGGTAGCTTGCGGCAGCTGTTAGACATGCCTGCCCAAGAGCTGAAAAAGCTACCCGGGCTTGGGGTGGCAAGGGTGGCGTTATTAAAAGGTGCCCTGGAGTTGGCACAGCGCTATTTAGTGGCGGAGTTAAAACGTAATGAAGGGCTAAGCTGTGCCACGGATGCGGGGAATTTTTTAGTGGCAAAGCTGCGTGGCTATAGTTACGAGGTGTTTAGTGCGATTTTCTTGGATCAACGTCATCGCGTGATTACCTATGAAGAACTCTTTAAGGGCACTTTAAATGCCGCCGCTGTGTATCCGCGAGAGGTGGTGGTACGCAGCTTATTGCACGGTGCTGCCGCTGTTATTTTTGCCCATAATCACCCTTCGGGCATGGCGGAGCCGAGCCCCGCGGATGTGGAAGTAACAGAACGCTTGCGAGAGGCGCTGCATTTAGTGGAGGTGCGTGTGCTTGATCACTTTATCATTGGTGATGGCGGTTGGGTTTCCATGGCAGAGCGGGGTTGGCGTTAGACAAAAAGTAATTTTTGTTAGAAAAAGGCAGATTTCCCCTCGAAATTGGCGTAGAATCCCCCGCAACTTACCAAGGTTTCATGATTTTTAGCGTGCACTATTGTGCTTGGCGCTATAATTTGGTATAAATCGCCACCTAATTTGAGGCAAGGCCCTCGTGTTTGAAATTCTCTGGAGCAAGATATGTCCAAGGTTTGCCAAGTTACCGGAAAGCGTCCTATGACGGGTAACCACGTGTCTCACGCGAACAATAAAACGAGGCGCCGTTTTAAGCCCAATTTGCAATACCACCGCTTTTGGGTAGAGAGCGAGAATCGCTTCGTGCGTCTACGTGTTTCCTCCAAAGGCTTACGTGTAATTGATAAAGTTGGTATCGATACCGTGTTGGCCAATCTACGTGCCAACGGCACTAAGATCTAAGGAGGCCCGCCATGGCAGGTAAAGCGATTCGTGAAAAAATTAAACTGGTTTCCAGTGCTGGCACTGGTCACTACTACACCACCACAAAAAACAAGCGCACCATGCCTGAAAAGCTGGAGCGTAAAAAGTATGATCCTGTGGTGCGTAAGCACGTGATCTACAAAGAAGCACGTATTAAGTAATTAGGCTTAAGACGGCAATCAAAAAAACCCCGAAAGGGGTTTTTTTGTGTCTCAAGGAAAGCAAAATGCCTGAACTTCCCGAAGTTGAAACCATTAAAAAAGGGGTGAGCCCACACTTAATCGGCCAGCGGATTCTGCATATGGTGGTGCGCCAACCACAGCTGCGATGGCCCGTGCCCGAAGCTGTTAAGCAGCTTAAGCAGGTGAAGATTACCGCGGTGCAGCGGCGGGCAAAATATTTGTTGATCACCACGCAAGCAGGCCAGAGGTTGGTGAACCTGGGTATGTCGGGCGTGTTGCGCATTGTGCCCGAGGGCACGGCCCCTGCGCGCCATGATCACGTGGATATGGTGCTTAGCAATGGGCAAGTGCTGCGGTATTCCGACCCGCGCCGGTTTGGTGCTTGGTTGTGGGCCTCCACGCCCAATGAGCATAAGGTGCTTGCCCACCTAGGCCCAGAGCCCTTAAGTGAAGCCTTTAACGGGGATCTGTTATATGAGCGTGCGCGCCAACGACGCCAAGCGGTGAAAACTTTTATTATGGATAACCGCATTGTGGTGGGGGTGGGCAATATTTATGCACAAGAAGCCTTGTTTATGGCGGGGATCCACCCTTCGCGGGCGGCGGGGCGCATTAGCCGAGCCCGTTATCACAAATTAGCACAGGCCATTAAGCAAGTATTGGCCCGCGCCATTGAGGCAGGCGGCACCACCTTAAAGGATTTTTTGAAGGCCGATGGCCACCCTGGGTATTTTCAACAAGAGTTATTAGTGTATGGCCGCGCGGGAGAAGCTTGCGTGGCCTGTGGTGCCACTTTATTAAAAGCGGTGCATGGCCAACGCAGCACAGTGTATTGTGGCGCCTGCCAACGATAACCCGCCCACCATTAGATGATTTTGTGCTAATTTAGCCATGTATAGTGCGCGGCATCATTGCCTAGCAAATGGCAAAAGTGTAGATTGTGAACCACTTGTCAGCAGGGGTGTGGGTAAGTTGGCACACTTGCTAAGATTCTAAGTTGTGGGGTTGGGCGCTCGCGCGCAAATAACCAAAAAGAGAAGGGGAATACCATGCCATTTATACGGCGTTTTTTGTTTTCAGGGTTTTTATCTTTTGCTTTGTTATTCACCAGTGTGGCGGCCACCACTGCGCAAGCGGCGAACTCCGTTTATGCAGATGATGAACCCAGTGAGCTGGCCATGCTCGGCGATGCTGTTGTGGCCCGGCCCTTGCTAGCGGGCGCCACCTTGCTAGGTTGGGCAGCATTTACCATCACGCTACCTGTGAGCGCACTGGGTGGTAATGTGGATCAAGCGGCTGAAAAACTCGTGCGTGCTCCAGCGCGTTCTGCCTTTTTACGTTGCTTAGGTTGCACACCTGTTCAGCATGAACAACGTCAATCTGAAAAGCGTACGGCTAAACTCAACGCAAAAGAAAATAAGTAAGTCGATACCCCAGGAGTAGAACATGAAAAAGGTATTAGTAGCAGTGGTGGCGGGTGTTATCGGCGTTAGCGCAAGCACAGCCCAAGCCAGTGATTTTAACCCCACCGGTTATGTGGGCATCAGCCATTCTTTCTTAAAGCAATACAATCCATTTTTTGAAAATGGAAAAAAGCATATTAAAACAGAAACCACTTTCCTGCGTGTGGGTGGCGATATTAACGATTACTTCAGTAGTGAATTACGTGTGGGCACCAACACAAAAAACGCTAAAGATAAGTTAAATGCCACCACCCGTAGCGTGATGGGCCTAGGTGAAGATGTGAATGGCACCTACTCGCACTTTATTACCGCCAGTGCCTTGCTGAAGGCGGGTTACCCCATTGGTCCTGTAAAGCCTTACGCCATTGCGGGCTATACCTATGGCAAGGAAAGAGTGAAGGCCAATGGTAAAAAAATAAAAGCCAATTATGATCACTACACCTTTGGTGCTGGAGTGGATGTTTCCTTAGGTGAGCGTGTTGTTCTCACAGGGGAGTGGATCCAATACGATAACCACGATGGTGTACGTGTGAAGGGCCCAGGAGTGGGTGTTGCCGTTCGTTTTTAATGAATAAATAGGGGGAAATATGCGCCGTTTTAGCATTATTAGTGGATTTGTTTTGGCTCTTGCCGCTTGTGGCGGTTCTTCCTCGGGGCTGAAATTTGATACGCCTTCAGTGGAAGTGGAGCAGCTAAGCGGCGCTCCTCTTATGGTTCATCTTGGCTCTAATCAAACCCTGGAATTCACAGAAGACGGCAAAAAAACCTTCGAGCCTATTCAAGATAATAAATCCTACACGCTTACCTTAGCAGGCAATGAAAATTGCAGCTTTTGGGGCAAGCACCATGAGGATAATGACCAACGCACCTTATCGGCCACGAGTAAAAATGCTAGTGAAACCTTCTTGGTGAACTGTAATGTGGGCGAAGATGGCGATGCTGATGACGATCTTGATGATGTCGATGAAGGCCTCGATGATACCGAGAACGAGGAAGGTTCCTCGGGTGAGGATGAAGAAGATAATACTGAAGATGAAGGTTAATGCTTAACCTGAAGCAAAAACCCCTGCCGTGTTAACGGCAGGGGTTTTTTTATGGGCTTATTGTGCCAACCCTTCGCCTCGAGGATCACTTGCGCCCCGTGCTTGGTTGCGCTTTTTATGCCAGTGAATGGCTTGCATATCACCAAAGCGGCGGCCAGTGGTTTTTAGCTTGTGCCCCTTAGCTTCTAAGGCCTTGGCCTCGCGGGAGCCCACAAAAGAGCTTTCCACTTCCACCACATCGGGGAGGTATTGGTGGTGGTAACGTGGGCGGCTCACCCAGTGCTCCACCGGTTTGCCGGCTAAAGCTTGCTGAATACCTAAAAACACCATGGTAATAATACGGCTGCCCCCTGGGGTGCCCAAAATAGCCACTTGGTCATCCCACTCGAGGAAGGTGGGCGTCATGGAAGACAGCGGGCGCTTGCCAGGTTCAATGGCATTGGCTGCACTGCCAATGAGCCCATAGGCGTTAGGCTCGCCGGGCTTGGCGGAAAAATCATCCATTTCGTTATTCAGTAATAAGCCAGTGCCTGGCACCACATAACCGGCCCCAAAGGGCAAGTTCACACTTAAGGTGGCGGCCACCTTGTTACCTTCCGCATCTAAAATGGAGTAGTGCGTGGTGTGTTTGCCTTGTTGAACCAGGGTTTTTGGTCCTAGGCTTTCACTGTCTGTGGCGTTGTTTATATCAATGCTTTTGGCCTGCTGGCGAATGTGTTTTTTGCTCAGTAAGCGTTCTGTGGGTACCTCCACAAAATCGCTATCACCCAAATAAAGAGCACGGTCGTAATAGGCACGGCGCCAGGCTTCCACCACCAAATGGGGGGCGAGATCTGGATCCTCCATGTGCTTTTTAAAGTGGTTTAACATGCCAAAGGCCTGCAGCAAGGCAATGCCTCCAGAGGAGGGGGGTGGTGAGGTAATAATGGTGGCGCCTTGGTATTCCCCCACTAAGGGCTCACGCTCCACCACTTGATAACGGGCTAAATCCTCTAGCTGCCAAATGCCGCCATCCGCTTGTACCTGCTTCACTAAATGTTCAGCAAACTCGCCTTTATAAAAGCCATCGTGGCCTTCATGGGCCAGCAGACGCAGTGTGTTGGCCAAATCTGGCTGCTTGATCACATGGCCAAGGGGTGGGGTTTTACCCTCATGAAGGGAACTACCTGCGGCCTCAGGGTAGCGGATGCTCACTGGCAGGCGCC
>CALEAR010000194.1 GCA_937943665.1 uncultured Alcanivoracaceae bacterium | reverse complement strand
ATGGTGTCGTTTTTGCGATTAAGCGGCGCCTCACCGCCCAAGCTTTTGGCTTTTAAACTATGATCCGCATGCATTAACCCCGAGGTTAACTCGCCACGAGAATCCTTGGCCAAATAGGCGGGATTGTAATACACCGCCGAGGCTTGGGAGTTAAACATGGAAAGCGCTTGAGCTGTGGCCATATCGGCTGGCAACAAACCATAGGTGGTGGCAAGGTTGCCCATGGTGGCCATAGCAGCACCAGAATAAAGGCTTGCGGCTAACGGGAGAGTAATAAATGCGTGACGAAACAACTGCTTAGGAAGCGTTTGTTGATGCATGGCTTTGTCCTACTTAACTATTGTTATTGTTAATAAGTATGCAACTTATTCTTATTTCTATTTACTATAAAACTATAGCACGATCGTACCACAAAAAACAAAGCTAAATTTTTTACTCCTGTAAACTATGTTTTCCATTCCACCCAGTCCTTCACCCCTGCAGAGCGATTGATAAAAGTCATATTATGACGGAGCCAATCTTCTTGCGTGCTAAACTTTCACACTATTCACCATAGCAGCACTTTGTTTGTGATTGGTTTGTTTTTGATGCAGCATAATCAAGCCCTCTCTATTGTTATTGTAATGAGCGAAAGATTTTTACGTTTTAAGCTGTTATTTGGCACACTCTTGTTTTTGGAGCATTTTTTTGTTCAATCTTTTATTTTTATTGGCACTCAGCGCTGTTTTTATTATTGCTTGGAAAGCTCAGCACTTGCGTACTTACACCATTAACACCGTGCGCCGGTATTGTGAGAAACGAGAGCTAATGTTGCTTGACGAAACCGTGGTTCTCGCAAAGCGTCATTTCCGTTGGCGCCAAGGGTGGCAATCACTCAAACGAGAATGGCACTTTGAATTTACTACCACTGGCGAAGAACGTTACCCCGGCAAGGCTTACACCGTAGGAGCTCAGCTAGTGGATATCCAACTCCCACCCCACCGTCTTTCGCCATATGATTCGCAAAGCCTTCACTAGCTCTGTATGTTTTTCACACAGGCACATTGCAATATACCTAGCTGTATTTATTTTCACATGGCGCAAAAAGGTGATTTTTCTTTCTTTGCTAGCACCTTATACCTAGCCGCGTTTTGTTTTTAATAGCGCTGTGGCTCCATTAAATCAGGCTTGTTATTATGTCCTTCGTATTGCACATGCTAAAACTCACTTAAACTTCGCGGCTACGCTGTTGTTGGCTTAGCACAAAGAAATATTCAAAAAATAGCGCTATAGGACTCCTATGTTTACCATCCGCCGTTTTTCCTTCCTTCTTATTTATTTACTGGCTTTCTGGGTGTCTGCTTGTTCCGATGGCAACATTACGCATCACGATACAGTGCCAACGCCCGCCAATATGGAAATTAGCTACCGTGATCACATCGAACCCATCATTGAGGCCAAATGTTTAG
>CALEAR010000193.1 GCA_937943665.1 uncultured Alcanivoracaceae bacterium | reverse complement strand
AAGATCACAGATATTAAAGTAGATCGTGTATTCATTGGCTCTTGCACTAACTCCCGTATTGAGGATTTGCGTGCTGCTGCGGAAGTGGTGAAAGGGAAAAAGAAAGCGGCTTCCGTGAAGCAAGCCATGGTGGTACCCGGTTCTGGTTTGGTGAAGCGCCAAGCGGAAGAGGAAGGCTTAGATAAAGTTTTCATCGAGGCAGGCTTTGAATGGCGTGAGCCGGGTTGTTCCATGTGCTTGGCCATGAACCCTGACCGCTTAGAGCCAGGCGAGCATTGTGCTTCCACCTCTAACCGTAACTTTGAGGGGCGCCAAGGTAACGGCGGTCGAACCCATTTGGTGAGCCCAGCCATGGCAGCCGCGGCAGGTATTGCCGGACATTTTATAGATGTGCGCGAGCTTTAAGAGGAGAAAAAAATGGAAAAGTTTGTACAGCATGAAGGGTTAGTGGCTCCTCTTGATAGAGTGAACGTAGATACGGACCAAATTATTCCCAAGCAGTTTTTGAAGTCCATTAAGCGCACCGGCTTTGGCCCTAACTTGTTTGATGAATGGCGTTATTTGGATCAAGGTTATCCTGGCCAAGATAACAGCAAGCGTCCGTTGAACCCAGATTTTGTGTTAAATCAAGCGCGCTATAAAGGGGCGAGCATCTTGCTAACGCGCCGTAACTTTGGTTGTGGATCTAGCCGCGAGCACGCGCCATGGGCCCTGTTAGATTATGGATTTAAGGTGATTTTGGCGCCGAGCTTTGCGGATATTTTCTTTAATAACTGCTTTAAGAACGGCATGCTTCCCATTGTGTTGCCTGAAGAGGTAATTCAGCAGCTCTTTGAGGAAGTGGAAGCCAATCCTGGCTATACCTTACAGGTGGATTTGCCTGAACAAGTGGTGGTGCGCCCTGATGGTTCCAAAATTCCCTTTGAGGTGGATGCCTTCCGTAAGCACTGCTTGATTAATGGGCTCGATGATATTGGCTTAACATTGCAAGAAACCGATGCCATTAAAGCTTATGAGGCAAAGCGCCAAGCGGCAGAGCCTTGGGTATTTAACGTACGTGGTAATGAGTAAGGAGTTAA
>CALEAR010000192.1 GCA_937943665.1 uncultured Alcanivoracaceae bacterium | reverse complement strand
GCGATAGGCTTCTAACACTAGATGTCCCTCGTTTCTGTCGGTGTTTTTATCTCATGAATGAGACAAAAATAAGGGGTGAGTTCCTTATTTTTCGGTGGGCAAAGTATAACTGATTGTCCCACAGGGCGAAAGACCACCCTGAGGCCTTCTTTTTCCCCCATGGGCACAGGGGGTTTGGCAACAAATAAAGAGCAATGGTTCGTGTATTGTTGTTTTATTTGCAACAATGTGTTGAGTGTTTGCCGGTTTTTCCATAGCGAAAAGGGCCCTACAATGTGCTGCAATTCAGGGCGATGGCCCTTACATTCATAACAAAGCGAGGAATATCATGGCAAAAGTATTAGTGTTGTATCACTCCATGTATGGACACATTGAAACTCTAGCCCAGGCGGTGGCCGAAGGCGCTAAGCGCGTGGAAGGCGCAGAGGTGGTGATCAAGCGTGTACCCGAAACCATGCCCGAGGATGTGTTTGTACAAGCTGGTGGTAAAGTGGATCAAGCAGCTCCTGTGGCGAGCCCGCAGGAATTAGCCGAGTACGACGCTATTATTTTTGGTGTGCCCACTCGTTTTGGCAACATGTCTGCACAAATGCGTAACTTCTTAGATCAAACCGGTGGCTTATGGGTACAAGGCGCCTTAAGCGGCAAGGTGGCGAGCGTGTTTGCTTCCTCGGGCACCGGCGGTGGCCAAGAAATGACTATCGCTTCCACTTGGACCACCTTAGCTCACCACGGCATGGTGATTGTGCCCATTGGGTATACTCACCCCAAGTTGGGCGATACTTCTAAGGTAAATGGCGGTACCCCTTATGGCGCCACCACCATTGCTGGGGGGGATGGTTCACGCCAGCCTATCGCCGAGGAATTGGATATTGCACGCCACCAAGGTGAGCTAGTGGCCAAAACCGCGGTAAAATTAGCCTAATATGGCGCACTCAAAAAAGCCGGCACCCGCCGGCTTTTTTTATTTGTAGGGGTTGCCATGCCCTTCAGGGGTGCGGCGAAAGCGCTTATAGCCCCACATGTATTGTGCCGGTGCCTTGGCGATCATGGTTTCAATGGTGTGGTTCATGGCCGCTGTGGCTACGGCTAAATCCTTATGGTAGATATCGGGGTGTGGGTCACTAAAGTGAATGTGATAGCCCTGTGCATCGGGCAGGCGTTCTGCCCATCCCATAAACACACGTGCCTTTGATTGTTGCGCCATCCGTGGGCCTAGGGTGCCTGTGTAAGCGGGGATGCCATAAAAAGGTGCAAACACGCCACTACCCTCATCGGGCACTTGATCTGGCAGAATGGCAGTAATCACTCCCCCTTTGCGCAAGCGGCGAATTAATCCCACCACACCTCGGGGCGTGGTGGGGTATAAATGGGCACCAAAGTGCTCACGCCCACGTAGCATTAAATCGTCCACCGCTTTAAGTTTGGCGGGTTTATACATCACATGCAGTTCAAACTGATGGCTTACCCAAAAATTAAGCACCTCAAAGGCGCCGAGGTGTGGCGCCAAAATAATGGCAGGCTCATTGGCCGCTAAGGTTTCGCGCAGGGGGCCATCGCCGCTCACTGCCTTCACCATATTTAAGGCCTTTTCTGGGTTAAACCAAAACCATCCCATTTCTGCGCTGCCCTTGGCGGATTCCACCAGGTTTTCATAGGCGAGGGCGGCCTGCTCCTTAGGGCTAAGTTCCGGAAAGCACAGCTGAATATTGGTGCGTGCCACATCTCGGGTGCGGTTAGAAAACAAATTCATGAGTGCGGCAATGCGTTGTGCCAATCGATGGTTAGCTCGCAAAGAAAGGGAGGCCACCGCTTGCAGCACACGAAAAGCCAGCACGTTTTTTATTTTTTGTGAATAAGACGTTGATTCAGACATGAGCCACTACTGTAGATAAATCATGGGCTAGATTATGCCTCTTCCACGGCCTTAGGTATACTTCCGCCCCGTGAGCTAGGCGCCAACTAAGGGAAATATGCTATGAGCCAAGTGGATTTAACCCCTATTTATGAGTTTTTGCACTGTGCCACCCCAAAGGCATGGATACAGTGGGCCTTGGAGCATCCAGATATTTTGCTGATTGATCATGCCCATTGCGAGAAAAAAGCCGCCTCCACGGCCATTAACCTCATGTTCAAATATGCGGATAAGCCCGAATTGCTCACCACCCTTAGCCAGTTAGCCAGAGAAGAACTGCTGCATTTTGAGCAGGTGCTTAAAATCATGAGTGAGCGCAAGGTGCAATTTGGCCATTTGGTGCCTTCGGAATACGCCGGCCGCTTGCGTGAGCATGTGCGTACCTATGAGCCGGCGCGTTTGGTGGATATTTTGATTGTGGGCGGCATTATTGAGGCTCGCTCCTGCGAGCGCTTTGCAGCACTTGCTCCCCAGGTGGATGAGGATCTCGGCCGCTATTACCGCTACCTGCTTAAAAGCGAGGCCCGCCACTTTGAGGATTATTTAGCCCTGGCACGCTTATATGCTCAGGAAGATATTAGCGAGCGGGTGCAGTTCTTCCTACAAGAGGAACGTAAGCTTGTGGAGGGCCCAAGTGCTGAGTTCCGATT
>CALEAR010000191.1 GCA_937943665.1 uncultured Alcanivoracaceae bacterium | reverse complement strand
CATTAACTGCCAACGTTGCACCACCTCCTCAAGCAACTGCTGAAGGTTGGTGGCAGCATCCTCCATACGAGGATGCTTCGCCGTGTGTAGCAAATCCGAAAGGCTTTGCTTGCATTGTTCAACCTGCTGTTTGAGCAAAGCAGCATCTTCTTCTAACTGGGCATTCCCCTTAACCCCTTCGGCCAACTCATCCGCAAGCAAAGCCACTGTAGAAAGTGGTGTACTTAGCTCATGAGCCGCCCCTGCAGCCATGGCGCCCAGGGCCACCACATGCTCGTTGCGCAGCATGGTTTCACGCGCTTGAGTGATCATGGCATCTCGACGGCGAAGGTTTTCCGCTAAAATAGCAAATAAGCTCGCCATAAATGCCGCACTAAGCATAAAGCTCACCCACATGCCCACCACGTGCAAATCAAAATCGCTCATTAATGGATGCGTTACCCGCGGCAGGGGTAAATAAAAGCGTAAAAGCACGCTATAACACAGCACACTTAACAAAATCACCAACAAACCATAAGTTAAACGCAGGCTTGTGGTGGCTAAGGCAATAGGCACTAAAAAAGCAGAAACCAATGCGTTCGAGGAGCCACCGGCATGGTACAGGAGCCATGTGAGCACTAGCACATCCACACAAAGATGCAGGCTCACTTCTAGCTCGGTAACTAACCAAGAGCGCCTTAAGCGCCAAGCCAAAGCAAAAGCTGTGATGGCCAAGAAAGCCACCCCACCGAGTAAGGGCTTTATGGGCACGGGCATATTTAACCCCGCCACCACCACTAGCAGCACAGCTAATTGTGCGATAACGGCCAACCCCCTAAGCAGCAATACCGCATGCAAAGTGTGCTTGGGGGTTAGGCGGAGATCAATGCGTAAAGCCATGAACCTTATTTACACTAGGCCTCTCGTTGGTAAATTAATAAACGCCCCTTATAGGGTGGCTTTTCCTCTTTAGAAAAGGGCACACGACGCTCTTCCAACACAAACCCATGGGCACTCATGTAACGGCTAAACCGGTTGCGGTAACCGCGCCCAGGGCAGCTGATCATTACTTTGGCTGTGGGCTTGGCTAAATGGGGAATAATACCGGCCAATAACTCGGCATGATTGGGTTCGTATAGCAAATCGCTACCAATGATAATATCGAAGCGCTCCCGGTCAACCCCCATGTGATCCCAAGGCAAATCCAAATTGGGAATCTCGGGCAAGTTATT
>CALEAR010000190.1 GCA_937943665.1 uncultured Alcanivoracaceae bacterium | reverse complement strand
CTGGTGCGCGTATTACCGGTACCCTACTGAACATTATGGAAGGTAAAGATGCCACCCTTGGCCTCGCCACCATGTGTATCGGTTTAGGGCAAGGTATTGCCACTGTGATTGAGCGCGTATAACGCTTGTTATCTTGCTCAAACAAAAACCCCAGCCTACGCTGGGGTTTTTTTATGGGCTCTATTAAATGGCGCGTGAATAACGCTCTGGCCCTGCCGCTGTTATATATTCATCAAACACCATGGCAATATTGCGCAGGAACAAACGCCCTTTCGGTGTCACCTGTAATTTATTAGTGCCCAACATAATCAAGCCATCTGCCACTAGCTCAGTGACATTGTTAAGCTCTCTCGCAAAATGTTGGCCCACTTGAATACCAAACTCTGCCTCTAATTGTTCGAAATCCATAACACCTTGGCACATAATATCCTGAATCACTCGGCGCCGAAGTGTATCCTCATGGCTAAGGGTAAAGCCACGCATCACCGGCAATCGCCCTTCACTGAGCGCCTCTTGATAAGCAGCAATATCTCGTGTGTGTTGTGCATAAGTGGTGCCCAAATAGCTAATGGCAGATACTCCTAAGGCCAGCATATCCAGCTCCGCATAGGTGGAATAGCCTTGGAAATTACGCTGCAAGGTACCCTCTTTCAACGCCACAGCAAGCTCATCTTCGGGCAAGGCAAAGTGATCCATGCCGATATATTCATAGCCCGCCTCGGTGAAGGCATCGATGGTAAGCTCAAGGAGCTGAAGTTTTTCTTCACTATCAGGCAAATCCGCTTTATTGATTTGTTTTTGCGTTTTGAATAGTTGTGGCATGTGAGCATAACTGTACACGGCTAAACGCTCAGGCCGCATGGCAATCACGGTTTCGAGGGTTTCAGAAAAACTCTTTACGGTTTGCTTAGGCAAGCCATAAATCAAATCCACGTTAGTGGATCTAAAACCAAGCTTGCGTCCTGTTGCTAGTACCCTTTGGGTTTGCTCCACCGATTGAATACGATTAACCGCTTGCTGCACCGCTGGATCAAAATCCTGCACCCCCAAACTCATACGGTTAAAGCCAAGCTCTTTGAGTACAGTCAGTTTTTCATCGGTAACCGTGCGCGGATCTATCTCAATGGAGAACTCCCGTTCAGGGGCATCGCTTAAACGAAAGTATTTGCGTAAATCTCCCATCACTCGACGCAAATCAGCCTCATTGAGGTAAGTGGGCGTGCCTCCTCCAAAGTGAAGCTGTGTTACCTCACGCTCACCAAACCATTGCGCTTGTAATGCCATTTCTTTTTCGAGGAAGTCTAAATAGGTTTCTGCTCGCTTATAATTCGCCGTAACCACCTTGTTACAACCACAGTAAAAGCAGATGGTGTTACAAAAAGGAATATGCACATACAGGGAAAGCGGCGCAGGTTGTTTGCCCACATGAGCAGCCATTTGAGCATAGGCTTCTTCACCAAACTGTTCAGAGAACTGTGGTGCCGTGGGGTAAGACGTATAACGCGGGCCGCGCACATCGTATTTGCGCAATAGGTTACGATCAAATTGCAGCATGGCTTTATTCTCCTCCTCACAACAATGAGGCAAAGCATAGCCCATTCCGCATAAGAAAAGAGAAATATGGCCCGGAAAGTTGATTGAGAACAATTCCTTCGCCATGAGCCACAAAAGCCGCTCATGGGCTAATCACTTACGGTTCTACGAGCTACTCTAACTTGTGCTCTCGTGCTAAAAACTCAGTGGATTGCATCTCTAACAACCGGCTTTGAGTGCGTTCAAATTCGAACGCTAAGCGCCCATCTGCATAAAGTTGTTCAATGGGCACTTCCGCCGTGGCAATTAACTTCACACTACGATCGTATAATTCATCCACTAGGTTGATAAAACGGCGACACTGATCGTTCATGCGCGCATCCATCTGCGGTATGTTTGCAAGCAAGACAGTGTGAAACTCAGACGCCAACTCGATGTAATCGTTTTGGCTGCGGGGCCCATCACACAATGCCAAGAATTCAAACCAACCGATACCAGGTGCCATACGAAC
>CALEAR010000189.1 GCA_937943665.1 uncultured Alcanivoracaceae bacterium | reverse complement strand
GAGACCCCAAAGGGCTTTACCAGAAAGCCCGTGCGGGCGAAATTCGCGATTTCACGGGCATTGATTCACCTTATGAGGCGCCCGAACAGCCCCATATACACCTCACCACCGAGGGGCAGGCCATTCATCAAGGGGTGGAAGCCATTTTAGAATACCTGCGCCAACATGGGTTTATTGGCTAAGGTGGGCCCGGGCTTGCCTGGGCCATTTATTGATGGCTAGACACGGCACCAAGGCTTTAGGCTAGAATACTCACTTTGCTTGCTGAACGAGGTGTGCTGTGTTGCCACGAAATGCTTTTTATGCGGCGCTGTTATGGGGTGCAGCCATGGCTGCCCACGGAGCCGCGCCCTTTAGCCCCCACCACATAGTGATTGATGGCGAAACCCTTGCCCACACCCCACAGCGGCACCTGGCCGATGTGCTCGATACGGTGGCGGGCATTCAGGTAACACGCTTTTATGGCCTTGGGGAAACCCAAGCCGCCACCAACCACCTGGGTTTGGGCGGCGCCGGCATGGGGCAGCCTTTATTGTTGTTAAATGGCCGCCGTTTGGATATTGCCCAAGGCAGAGCCGCCTTAAACAGCTTGCCCTTGGCCAGTGTGGAACGCATTGAAATCACCCCCTTCCTGGGTGCCGCCCGCTATGGCCAAGGCACCACAGGGGCCGTGGTGAATATTATTACCCGCACCGCCAAGGAAGATGCCGCCGGCCTTAGCCTCACTGGTGGTAGCTACCACACCCGCGAGGGGAGCCTGTGGGCCAGCACCAAGCGCAATGATGTAGGCCTGTTTAGCGCCGCTGAAATAAAAGAAAGCCGAGGGTACCGAGAAAACAGCCGCCTGCGCCAACACAATGGGCTCATTGATGTGCGCTACCGCTTGGGCGCAAGCGAGCTTTACACCACCTTTCATGGCAGCTCAGAAAAGCAAGATATCCCCGGCCCTGTGGCCCACACTGAGCGCAACAACAAACACGCCCTTTATCAACAAGCGCGCGAAGAGCGCGATACCTTCCACCTAATGCCGGGGGTGAGCTGGGAGTTTGATCAGGTGCAAGCTCGTGTGGAGGGGAGCCTGTTTAACCGAGAGGAAGACGGGCAGTACCAACCCCTTGAAAGGCACCAGTGGAAGGTGAAGGGTTACAGCCTAAACCCGCACCTTGCCGGCCAG
>CALEAR010000188.1 GCA_937943665.1 uncultured Alcanivoracaceae bacterium | reverse complement strand
GCCATCCCACTTATTCACCACTAGCACCATGGCACGGCCCGCATTCATTACGTGGCCAAGCAAGTTCATATCTTGTTCGGTGATGCCCTCTGTGCCATCCACCACCAGCAATACCACATGAGCTTCCTCAATGGCCTGCAATGCCTTCACCACAGAGAACTTTTCCACGGTTTCATACACTTTCCCGCGGCGGCGCACCCCTGCGGTATCAATCAAGGTATAGGCCTTGCCATTCCTTTCATAGGGAATACTAATGGTATCCCGCGTGGTGCCTGATTGATCGAACACCACCACGCGCTCTTCACCAAGCAAACGGTTCACCAAGGTGGATTTGCCCACATTGGGGCGCCCCAAGACAGCCACCTTTATGCCGTGATCCTCCACCTGTTCTTCCTCAGAGGGTGGATAAGGAGCCAGCACATGAGTCAGCATTTGTCTTAAACCACGCCCTTGGGAAGCAGCCACTTTTATCACTGACTCCATCCCTAAGGCATAGAATTCAGCGGCGGCGGCATCGGCATCTTGGCCATCAATTTTATTCACCACCAGGTGAACCGGCTTATTAAGTTCCCGCAACTGCTGGGCAATCTGTTCATCCGCGGCGGTGAGGCCTTGTTGGCTATCCACCACAAATAGCACCACGTTAGCTTCTGTTAGGGCAAGGTGCGCTTGGTGTTTCACCACCTCATCCACACCTTCTAATCCTTCACCAATACCACCGGTATCAATCACCACAAAATGGTGATCCCCAAAGGTGCCGGTGCCATATTTACGGTCACGGGTTAACCCGGGGTAATCCGCCACTAGCGCATCGCGACTGCGTGTTAAACGGTTAAACAGCGTGGATTTACCCACATTAGGGCGGCCCACAATGGCAATGACGGGTTTCATGATGTTGTTACTCTGTAATCGTGAGAACAGGGTTTCCCCTGCTCTGTGCTAACGGGAGGGCACTTAACGAGGGATCAGTTCATAGGCTGATAAGCGCCCTTTTCTTCCATATACATATAGCACATCGCCAGTGCTAACTGGTGCCGCAGCAAAGCCCTTGCGATGGTGGCGCCGACGGGCGGTGATATGACCGGAATCGCCATCTATCCAATGCAGATAGCCTTTTTTATCCCCCACTACCACTTGTCCATCTTGCACCGCCACCCCAGTGAGATCACGGCCGTACAGCAAATCTTGTTTCCACAGGCTATCACCGGTGCGCTGATCAATGGCCCACACGTTGCCCTTGCTATCTGCCACGTACAATACGCCTAAGTAGCTGTCCATGGTATCGAAGGTGGACATATCTTTGCGCCAGTAGGGTTGCCCTGACTCTTCATCAAGCACAGAAACACTACCTTGATAGGAAGAAGCAAATACACCGCCCCCTTCCACAATCAAGTTATTGTTAATATCCACTAAGCGCTCAAGCTCAGAACGGCCTTGGGGCTCGGCCACGCGGCGCTCCCAAAGAGGCGTTCCTGTTCTTTCATCTAGCGCCATTACCTTACCACTGGCAAAAGCCACATAGACTCTATTATCGGCAATCACAGGCACTGCTGAGCCCCGTAGAATTAAGGAAGGAGCTTGATCCTCAAACTGCCAAAGCTGTTCACCGGTATCCAGATCCAAGGCGTACACCTGATCATCTTGCACTTGGAACACCGCCATGGCTGCATTTACCGCAGGTGGCGCTAAAATCTCACTGCTTAGCTGGTGGCGCCATAACTCACTGCCATCTTCTTCTGATAAGGCAACAGC
>CALEAR010000187.1 GCA_937943665.1 uncultured Alcanivoracaceae bacterium | reverse complement strand
CCGCCTCCGCCTTATGTTGCGGAGCGGCAAAATACTGCGCTTGGCTACGCAAGCGCAGTGTATTAAAAAGGGTGAGATCCTGAGCTTGAGTGATCAAGAGAGGTGGTTTTCCTTAATGTGTGCTAATAAGCCACGGCTCGCCTCTTCCACCATATCCAACACCAGGGTGAAACCCTCTTGTTCACCATAGTAAGGGTCAGGCACCTCCTCGGCTTGCACAGCAGGTGCGAAAGCTAAAAAGAGACCCAAGTGGCCTTTATAGCCTTCGGGTTTCATGGCCTTGAGATTTTTCAAGTTCTCTTTATCCATGGCAATGACATAATCAAACTCAGCAAAATCCGCCGCGCTCACTTGGCGGGCTCGCAAGCCACTTAAATCATAGTTGCGCTTAGCCGCCTCTTCGATGGTTCTCGGATCAGGCGCCTTCCCAATGTGCCAATCCCCTGTGCCAGCGCTATCAATGTGAATGCGATCGCTTAAGCCTTCAGCCTCCACCAAATGACGAAACACCCCTTCGGCGGTGGGGGAACGGCAAATATTACCTAAGCAAACGAAAAGCACCTTAATACTCATGAACTTTCTCCTAATCGCTGACGAATGGCTGCCAAATCCTTTGGCGTATCCACACCGGCGGGCACAGTGGCACAAGCCGGTGCAATGTGAATGGCCGCACCATAATATAAAGCGCGCAATTGTTCTAATGCCTCCTGTTGTTCCACCGGGGCTTGGGGCCAATGAATATAATCATCGAGCAACTTTACACGGTAGGCATAAATACCAATGTGGCGCCAAAACACCCCAGTGGGCGCTTGGCCATGTTGCGGCGTTTCTGCTTGAAAAAGATCCCGCTGCCAGGGCATGGGAGCACGGCTAAAGTACATGGCACGGCCATTCTCTTGGAACACGGCCTTCACCACATTGGGGTCCCACACCGCCGCCCACTCATTAATGGCCTCACACAGAGTGGCCATATGAAACTCAGGCTGCTGCAACAAGTTATCGGCCACTTGTTGAATTACCTCTGGGGGAATCAGGGGCTCATCCCCTTGAACATTCACCACCACCTCTTCTGGCCCCAAGCCTAACCGCTCAGCCATTTCTTGGAGGCGATCAGTGCCCGTGGGGTGATCTTCCCGAGTGAGCATGGCTTGGCCACCATGGGCCTGCACCACCTGTTGAATACGCTCATCATCAGTGGCCACCCAT
>CALEAR010000186.1 GCA_937943665.1 uncultured Alcanivoracaceae bacterium | reverse complement strand
ACTACCAAGAGCTAATGCAGGGTTTGCGGGGGGCTATTGAAGCGGGTACATTGTCTCGCTTTGTGGAAGCTTTTTATCATGCGCGGGGGCAAGAGGTGCCACCGTGTCCTTTACCATGAAATACGAGGAAAACATGAAACACATCAAACATGCTTTACAGCGCTTAGTGAATGCTCAATCCCTAATGGCCCTTGCCATGGCTTTATTCTCAGCACCCGCATGGGCGGAAGGGCAGGCTCAACCTGGCGGTTTCCCCATGGATATTGTTTTCTTAGTGGTCATGGTATTGGTGTTTTATTTCTTGTTGATTCGCCCGCAATCCAAGCGCGCTAAGGAACACCGTGAGTTAGTGGCTAACCTAGAAAAGGGTGATGAGGTGATCACGTCCGGTGGTATTTTGGGCAAGGTGGTGAAAATCACCGATGATTACGCCGTGATCGAGCTCGATAACAATTTCCAAATTAAAATTCAGAAGCATTCGGTGCAGGCTACCTTACCTAAAGGCACCATTAAATCTATTTAATTGAATGGCGCGGAGTAGCCCATGAAACCCTATCCCCGTTGGCGATTATTACTTTTTATAGGCGTATTTTTATTATGCGGCCTGTATGCCCTTCCTAATGTGTTTCCCGATGAACCCGCCATTCAAATCACCCGCTCTGAGGCGGGTGAACAGGTGAGCACAGCGGATCTGGAGCGCTTAACCCAAGCCTTAGAAAATGCTGGCATTACCGTGGGAGCCACGGATGAGGTGGGGGATTCACGCTTAATTCGTGTGGGCAACACAGAGGATCAGTTGCGTGCTCGAGGCTTAGCCGAGGACATTCTGGGCCGAGGCTATGTGGTGGCGCTGAACCTTGCACCTTCCACCCCTAATTGGCTGCGTGCCATTGGGGCAAGCCCCATGAACCTAGGGCTGGATTTGCGCGGTGGTGTGCATTTCTTGCTGCAAGTGGATATGGAAACCGCCATTGATCAGCGCATGAGCTCTTGGGTATCTGAAG
>CALEAR010000185.1 GCA_937943665.1 uncultured Alcanivoracaceae bacterium | reverse complement strand
CTGCCATGGCTTTTGCCACAGCCTCCGCCTCCACCGGCCACCAAGGGCCACGCAAATTGCGCCATAGTGGCTTAAGATAATTAGCTATGCTACCAAAAGATTGCTCCGTTAAGCGAAATTCTTCGCGCTTGCCTAGCAATAGAGAAGGTTGCATAAATACCACACGGGGAATCTCAAGCTCTGATACCGCTTCTTCCAACTGCCCTTTTACACGGGAATAAAAAAATGGCGAGCTTACGCTAGCGCCATAGGCTGAAACCAACAAGAACCGTTTTGCACCCGCCTCGGCAGTGAGCTTCGCCACCTGATAGTTATAATTGAAATCCACCTGCCGAAAGGCATCCCGTGAACCGGCCTTAGCCATGGTGGTTCCTAAACATGAAAACACCGCATCCACTTCAAATAAAGAGGCATGCTCATTAAGGGAGGAGAAATCCACTTCCACTTGAGTCAGTTTTGGGTGCTTCAACGGTAAAGGGTTACGCCCTGCCACAACCACTTCTTGCCATGCTGATGAGTTGAGTAATTGGTTTACAAGGTGCCTGCCAACTAATCCCGATGCACCAAAAACCACTGCTTTCATTCTATTTTTAACTCCTATTGTTGTTCTCGTAATACGGGTAACCAATAGCGTAAGGCACCATCTAACGCATCAAGCGTAATGGGCTTTGCCAAATAGTCATCCAACCCGGCAGCTAAACACTTCGGCTGAATACCTTCTGTGGTCTCTGCTGTTAAGGCCACCACGGGTAAGCGAGGCGCCTGGGATTCTTCCTCTGCTAAACGTAAATCACGCACCCAATCCAACACGGAGCGCCCCTCAATGGAGAGCTCCGTAAGCACTAAATGCATGGGCTCCTTCATGAGGATCTCTTGGGCTTTTTCTAGCTCACTCACCGCCTTAACGGGATACCCTAAACGGGTGAGCATGCTTTTCGTTACTGCTAAATCTGCTTCATTATCTTCAAGCAGTAGTAAGCGGTAACCTTTACGCGGCTCCAGCGCTTCTTGGGTGCGATCAAATTCTTCATCTTCCAATAGCAAAGATTGCAAACCATAGCTGTTGGCTAATACGCGGCGAATCCCTGAGCGATGCACGGGCTTAGCCAACACCTGTACCGTTTCATACTCGGCCCACTGGATAACAGACTCTAATCCCACCTGCTCGGTGCTGCCCAAAAGGAGTATCTTACAACCCTGAAGGCTTGGATCATTGAGAATGGTGTCACACAAACGCAAGGCGTGGCCCTTGTGTTGCCACAAATCAATAATAATCATATCGCGATGATTCTCTTCACGAGCGGCATCGCGAAGCTCTTGCAAGGCGTCATCGTATTGGGCCACCGCATGGGTATGAATATCAAGGCTATTCAGTTCCATGGCCAAAGCATCATGAGTACCTAAGGCCATGCCCACTAACACCACATGTTTTTCACGCAGATAACGACGCCATTCGGAACGTTCCGACATATCAGGCCGTGCCGGCAACGGTAAGCGAAAACCTATTTGTGTGTTGTATTGCGGTGCGGGAAGCTCTCGGTGTTCATCATTAGCAGCGGATGACAAGGTTCCCACAAACAAGGAGCCCCCCATGGCATCCACTAGCCCACGGCACACTAACAAATTGAAGTTCGAGCGCAAGCTGGCGTCATCGAGCATTTCCACATCCCAGGTTTCTCCAAACAATTGCTCCACCTGTTCATCGCTCATGCCTGTGCCCTGGCTACTAATAATAAAACTTAAGGTGCCGCCCTGGTAACTTTCCTCATCAAAAGTCACATCCACGCGCACTTCCCCTTCATCCGCATCCTTAATGGCATGGGAAAGCAAACCATTGATCACCTGCACTATGCGGCGTTGATCCCCGCGTACTCGCCGCGGTAAACGGCTATCTAACACACCGCTAAGCTCCAACCCCTGCCGCTGCGCTATGGAGCCATAGGCATCTAAGGATTGCTCAAGCTGCGTGCGTAGCAAAAAGTCATCGGGTGCAAAGCGAATATGGCCTAACATGATTTGGCTGTAATCCTGCACGTTTTCAAGCTGCATTAGCATGAGCCGTGCGGATTGAGCCGCCACCAAGTGGTACTCCTTTTGTTCTGTATCTAAGGGTGTGTCATACAGCAACTCAAGCATGCCAAGCACACTATTGAGGGGGCTTTTTAAATCTTGGCTCACACGGGAGAGCAACTGCATTTGGGTGGAATGGCCTAAGTGATGGTGTTGAGACTGTTGCCAAGCATGGCGCCTTTGCCTAGCCACTGCGTGCCAAAACATTAGGTAAAAATATCGATACAAGCGTGTAAGGTAAGCGCCATACACTAATACAAGTACTGCAAGCACCTGCTGTTGCCATTGAAAGCTCAATAACAAAACAAAGCACAAAGGCGCTATTAGCACCCACAAATAAGCCAAGCGATACCCTAAACCCCACAACCAAGCACCCGCTAAGGCGGTGGCCACGCCTAGGATGTAAATAATCACCAATAAAAAGCCAAAAGACAGCGGCATCACATGGGCAAGCCAAGCAGCAAAGCTACTCCATAACAGGCCACTGCCCAACAGCCCCATGGCAAACCATTGTCGCCAACGCTGCGGCCCCGCCCCGTAAAGGGTTTTAAAGCGCAAACTCACATAAAGGCGCAACCCGGCTAAAGCCACTAAGGCAATGCCGTAGGCCATCACCAAGTTATCCGCGCTTTGGTATAAGCCACTGCCCCAGGCAATAAGAGCAAAGACCACTAAGGACACCAAGGTGGCTGCCACTGTATTGCGGGCAGCGGCGGCATCCACTTGGCGCAGCACTTTAGGCTCAATGGTACCTAAGGTGGGTTTAAACTCTGGTTTGGTAAAGGAAGTGTATAAATTCTGCATCACATCATGACCCACAAAGGAAGGCAGCCGTTGTTTTTCTCATGGATGCCAAAGGCGTAAACGCCTGCATCAACACCTAAGCCTACTCCTATGCCATGGTGGGGTAAATATATAGTGGGGGTAAATAAAAGGGGGGGGGAGCCTTGGCCATGTTGGCCTGATAACCTTGGGTTACCAATCGTCATCATCCCAATCATCGCCACCGAAATCAAAATCATCATCACGGGTATCAATGCCCGCTTTATCTCGACGATCTTGCAAATAAAACTCTCGGATAAAGTTGTATCTATCGCCAATGATGGCGGATTCGTAATTAAGAATTTCTGCGCGAATATCCACCACCTGCACACCAATCACACTCCATTTAGTGAGTTTGTGATCAATCATTTTTAAATCTAAGTAAGAGTTGGGGTA
>CALEAR010000184.1 GCA_937943665.1 uncultured Alcanivoracaceae bacterium | reverse complement strand
ATGCACATCCACGGTGCGTTCATCCACATACACATTGGTGCCCCACACCCGATCGCGCAGTTGCTCGCGGCTATACACTCGTTCTGGATGGGTCATGAAAAAAGCCATTAGGCGATATTCCGTGGGGCCAAAGCTTAAGGGTTGCCCATGGGCGCTAATGCGTTGGCTGGCGGCATCTAAACTCAGCCCTTCAACATCGATGCGCTCTTCGGCGGCGAGGGCGTTGGTACGGCGCAAGACCGCACGGATGCGTGACACTAACTCGCGGTTGGAAAATGGCTTGGTAACGTAATCATCTGCGCCGGCATCAAGCCCCTGCACCTTGTTTTCTTCTTCACTTTTGGCAGTGAGCAAAATAATGGGAATATCTTGTGTGCGTGTATCTCGCTTAAGGCGGCGGGCAAACTCAATGCCGCTGATACCCGGTAACATCCAATCTAACAGAATCAAATCGGGCAGCGTATCCACAATAAGGGGCAGAGCGGTTTGTGCGCAGCTAGCAGTTACCACCTCATACCCCGCAAGGTTTAATACGGTGGACATCATTTGGCGAATGGCGGCTTCATCATCCACCACTAAGATGGTGAGGCTATTCATACTTTCTTCCTTTGTCATTCATGGGTATTAAATGACATTTTTATGACAGCCATATGACAAGCCGCCTAGGGTTAGCTTGCGTAGTGCTGCAATATTCCCAAAAATAGCATAAACCCAACCCATTGGTTATTGAGAAAGGCCTTAAAGCACAGTTGTGGATCCCTATCTTTGGTGAGCCACTGCTGATAGGCAAACAAACCGGCGGCGATACACAGTGAAAAGTACCAAGGAAGGCCCAGGTTTAACTGTTGGCCCAATAGCCATAGCCCCCACAGGGTGAGCAATTGCAAACCTCCAATAATGTGGCGATCCGCTTCGCCAAATAAAATGGCAGTGCTTTTCACCCCAATTTTTAGATCATCTTCTCGATCACACATGGCGTATTGGGTGTCATAGGCCACTGTCCATAGCACTTTAATGGTGTACAACAGCCAAGCCACCGCGGGCACGCTGCCGGTTTCTGCTGCAAAAGCCATGGGAATGGCCCAAGCAAAGGCGGCACCTAAAAATAATTGGGGTAAAAAGGTAAAGCGCTTGGTGAAGGGGTAAAGGGTGGCTAAAAATAAGCCCCCAAAGGAAAGTAGAATGGTTAAGCCATTAAGGGTTAGTACCAATAAAAAGGAGGCCAACACCAAGCCAGCAAATAGGGCTAGGGCTTGTTTTGCCGAGAGTGCTCCCGTGGCGAGGGGCCTGCCCTTTGTGCGGCTAACGCTGCCATCTATGTTGCGATCAGCATAATCATTGATCACACAGCCTGCCGCCCTCATGGCAAACACCCCCAGGGTGAATACCACCACCACCTTTATGCTGGGGCTGCCTTCGCCGGCAATCCATACAGCCCAAAGGGTGGGCCATAGTAATAAAAAAGAGCCCACTGGGCGATCTAGGCGCATGAGTTGGATCCATGGCCATAACCGAGGATAACGAGTTTCAATCAAGTGAAACATAAGTCTTCCGTTCCTTGCGTAAAAGGTTAATCCACCCCTAGGCGCTGCCACAGCGCAGGGAGAAAAAACTCAGCCACCAAAAGTTTGGCCCCGCGTTTATTAAAGCGGCTTTGCCGGCCCCACAGGTTCCCTAAGGGGTTCTCAAGAGGAAGCTGGGTGAGCCAAAGTGCCTCCCGTATGGCGCGCGGCGGCTCAAAAAGCTCACTGCCTAGGGAGCGCTCTTGCATATTGCTTAGGCGTTGGTTTTCCCCTTGCAAGGCGCTCACGGGCAACACGGAGCGCGCCATCACCACTGGGGTATCATCAAGGGCCAGGTATACATCACGAATATGCGCTTTTTCAGGTGCCAACCCTAGTAAATGATAATCTTGCTGACTAGCAAAGGTACACAGTTCACGCTGCAATAACACGCTAAAGTGGCCCACCTGCTTGAGTCGTTGGGTGAGCGAGCCTTTGTCTAACAGCCAGTCCTGTATCACGGCTGGGGGGGCGAAGTGAGAGGGTGGTTGCCAATGGGGCTCCTCAGGCAAGTGTTGATGCATAGCGTTCGGCAAAACGGCTCCTTGAACGTGGATGATGGCACAGTTTAAGGGGTTGCATGCAAAGTGTGTAGTGGCGCGCGAGCCAATCCGTTACATTGACAAATGGTACTGTTGCTGATGTTATTGCATTTTCTGTTCACTGTGGCTAGTTTATGCCCTTTCGTTTTGCCCGATAACGGTGAATATCCTTAGCATTTTTGAGGTTAATGCAATGAAAAAATGGGAATGTGTGGTTTGTGGTTTTATTTATGACGAGGCTGAGGGTTGGCCTGAAGACGGTATTCCTGCCGGCACAGCATGGGAAGATGTGCCAGAGGATTGGGTATGCCCAGATTGCGGTGTAACCAAAGCAGACTTTGAAATGGTGGAAATTTAATTCATAGTGCTCATAAGAAGCACTCACAATGGATAACATAGGAAACGTAAATGGCTGACCCAATTATTATTATCGGTTCTGGTTTAGCGGGCTTTAACACGTTTAAAGAGTTCCGTCGCCACGACACCTCAACCCCCGTGGTGGTGATTACTGCGGATGATGGTCAAAACTATTCAAAACCTATGCTATCCACGGGGTTCACACGTAACAAAACCCCCGATGAACTAGTGATGGCCACTGTGGAAAAGCTAGAAGAGCAATTTAGCTTAACCCTACGCACACATACCCAGGTTACGGGTATTGATGCAGAGGCTAAGCAAGTGAGCCTTGATAATGGCGAAACCTTAACCTACAGCCAGCTTGTGTTGGCCAATGGTGCCAAGGTATTCGAGCCACCCCTAGAGGGTGATGGCATGGATGCCGTTTACACAGTGAACAATCTAACGGATTACCGCCGTTTTCGTGAAGCCCTAGAGGGTAAGAAGCGTGTGGTAATTGTGGGCAGCGGATTGATTGGCACAGAGTTTTCTAATGATCTCACCAACGGTGGTTTTGAAGTGCACGTGGTGGAGCCCGCCGGGCGTTGCTTGCCCACCTTCTTGCCAGAGGCAGCATCCCGTGCCGTTTCCTCTGCGTTAAGCGAGCTAGGGGTGAAATTCCATTTTGGCCCCTTCGCGAAAAAAGTAGAGAAGGTGGAAGGGGGCGTGCGTGTGCACCTTTCCGATGGCGCCACCATTGAAGCGGATGTGGTGCTTTCTGCTGTGGGATTGCAGCCGAATATTGATTTGGCTAAGACAGCAGGTCTTGAGGTGAACCGTGGCGTGAAGGTGGATCGTTACTTACGTACTTCTAACCCGCACATTTATGCCTTAGGGGATTGCGCCGAGGTGGAAGGCCACGTAATGCTTTATGTGCTGCCACTTATGGCGGCATCGCGTGCTTTGGCAAGCACCTTAGCGGGCAATGAAACGGCGGTGAAATACCCGGCTATGCCCATCACCATTAAGGTGCCTGCTTGCCCGGTGGCCTGTGCACCACCACCATTGGAGCTAGAAGGCCGCTGGGAAGTGGAAGAAGATGGCCATCATGTTAAGGCCCTTTTCTATGATAACCATGATCAGTTGCGTGGCTTCGCACTCACGGGTGATGCAGTGAAAGAGCGCATGGCCTTAGGCAAGCAGTTGCCTGATCTGATTTAAGGAGTGGTGCGGTGGCCTTTCGTTTTGTGCTATGGGTGTTGGCCTTACGTTTGCGTTGGCTAGGCAAGCATCACCCTGAGGTGCGTAAGCGCATTGCTGAAAAACATTTTGTGATGCAGTGGCGCACCCGAAGCGGTAAGCCGGCGCGTTGGTTTTATTTCCGTGGCACGGGCATTAGTAGTGGGCGCGGGCTGCACAATGCGCCAAATACCACTTTGAATTTCAAAGATGCCGCCTATGCGTTTCGTATTCTGCGTGAGGCCAGCAAAAATCAGATGGCTTTTATGCAGGGTATGCAAGCAGGTGATATTAAGGTGGAAGGCGATGCCGCAGGATTAATGTGGTTTATGACCTTAATGCCTTACTTACCCCCAAAAAAGCGCAAAACGGCTTAACCCTTCTCACCCCAGCGAATGCTGGGGTTTTTGTTTGATTCATATCATATCCCCCTAAAGCATTTGGCTTATGCTTGGTGTTACGAGCATAACAATAAAGATAACAGTGCATTGCAAGAGGGGGTTGCCATGGCGCATCGGGATGATCTTTCTTGGTCTGATGCCTACCTAACAGGGGTTGATATCATTGATAAGCAGCATCAGCGCTTATTTGAATACTTTGAGGACATAGAAGCCGCTATTGCCGAGCAAGATGCAGCCAAAGTGTATGAAGTCTGCGTGGGTGTGGTGGATTACGCCATAGCTCACAATGTATTCGAAGAAAGCCTATTACGGGATATTAATTACCCCGAGGTGGAAAAGCACCACCAAGCCCATGAAACATTCCGCCGGCGCGTGAACCGCTATTTGGAAGCCTTAGAGGCAGGCAAGGAGCCCTTTAAAATCGCAGAATCCTTGCGTGTGGAACTCGCCCTTTGGTTGATCAATCATATTCAACAAGAAGATTTAGCGTTTGTGCCTTACATTAAGCGCCATTTACGTAGGGATAAATGGCGCCGTTGGTTTGGCTTACGCTCGCGCTGGCAATATTAACGTGGCCACAAACACGCTAGCCGCTGCAATCACAATGGAGGGCCCCACAGGGGTATCCAAGAACCAGCTCATGGTAATGCCGCCAAGCACCGCCGCCATACCCAGTAGGCTGGCTAAGAGCGCCATATGCTCTGGTGTGCTTGCAAAACGCCGTGCGGCGGCAGGTGGGATTACCAACAAAGAGGTGATCAGTAAAACCCCCACAGTGCGCAGGGCGCCAGCAATAAGTAGGGCGAGCAATATCATTAATAGGGTGCGGGTGATATGGGTGGGAACTCCTTCCACCCGCGCTAGTTCATCATTCACGGTGATGCTTAACAGCTGTCGCCAGCTAACGGCCATGATGATTAAAATCACCACAGCCCCCGCCCAAAGCCCTAGGGCTTCTGGCAAGGTAACTGCTAGCAAATCCCCAAATAAAAAGCCGAATAAATCCACTTTCACTTGAGGTAGTAAGCTTAAGGCCACTATGCCTAGGGCCAAGGTGGTGTGAGCCACAATACCTAGCAACGTATCATTGGCAATAAGGCGTTGTTGCTGCAAGGCGGTGAGCACTAACGCTAAAAGCACACAAAAAAGTATCACTGCAGGATAAATGGCCATGCCCACTGCCAACCCAAAGGCGGCGCCTAGGAGGGAGCCATGGGCTAAGGTATCGCCAAAAAACGCCATGCGGCGCCACACCACAAAGGCACCCATGGGGCCGCTCACTAGGGCAATGGCAAGGCCAGCGAGTAACGGTGGTAATAAGAGCTCAATTATCATGGAAGGCCATCCGTGGTGTTGTGATCCCCTTCAGGGTGATGGTGGTGATCATGGTGATGTTGGTAAAGCGCTAAGTTGCCTTGGTTTTGGGGTGGGAATAAGGCCAAGTAAGCTGGGTTGCGCTGCACCACATCAGGCGTGCCGGAACAGCAAATATGCTGGTGTAAGCAAATGACTTCATCGGTGGCGGCCATGACAAAATGCAAATCGTGAGAAATCAGTAAAATGGCGCAGCCTATTTCATCGCGCACTTCCTTCAACAAGCCATACAGGGCATCTTGGCCGGCCACATCCACCCCTTGGGCGGGTTCATCGAGCACCAATAAATCCGGAGAACGAAGTAAGGCGCGGGCCAGGAGCACCCGTTGCCACTCGCCACCGGATAATCCATGCACTGAACGTTTGAATAAATGCCCAACACCCACCCGTTCGAGCACGGCGCGACGTGCCTTAGTGGGGCTGGGACCACCCAACCATAAAAAGCGATCCACCGTAAGGGGCAAGCTATCATCTAGCCGTATGCGCTGAGGCATGTAGCCAATGCGTAAGCTAGGTTGGCGATAAACAGTGCCTTCGCTGGGCGTTACTAAGCCCAATACCACCCGTGCTAAGGTGGATTTACCAGCACCATTGGGCCCCACCAAGGTGGTGATTTGCTTTGGCTCGAGGGCTAAATCTATGTTTGAAAGAGCCGTAACATCGCCATAGCGCACGCTAACTTGCTGCAATTGGATGAGTGGGCGCAAGGTGCTCATAAAAACTCCCGATCGATGATGCATCAGATGATATACTACGACAGGTTGTTGAGCATAGGGGGCCATATGTGGCGAAAATGGTGGTTGGTGATTTTTTTGCAGGCACTCAGCATGGTGGCGCAGGCTCAAAATGTGGTGGTGCTAGCCAGTATTGAGCCTTTAGCACAGGTGCTGCGTGAGCTGTACCAAGAACAGCCCCACATTGAGGTGCAAACTCTATTGCTGCCACAGCAAAACCCGCACCATGCTTCTTTAACCCCAGGGCAAGCTCGCCGTGTGCTCACTAGCCATATGGTGGTGTGGCTTGGCGAAGAGGCAGAGCCCCATATTGCTTCGGTGGTGAATCAACACGCCAAGACGCAGGTGCCCTTAAGCGAGTTACCCAATGTTATGCGCTTGCAGGAGGTGGAGGCTGCCGGTGAAGGCCATTTGGATCCCCATTTGTGGCTTGCGCCCCAAAATATCCGTGTGTTGGTGAAGGCCTTGGGAGAGCATGTGGGTACGCTGCAGCTTGATGATGCCGCATGGCAACAAGCCCAAGGCACCTTCTTAACTCAATTAACGGCTGCTGAAGAACAGGTGAAGAAACGTTTGGCGCCTTATTCTGCAGCGGCTTACCTGAGCCACCACGATGCGTGGGGCTATTTCGCAGAAAGCTTTCAGTTGCGCCGTCCGTTAGTGGTGGCCACCCAAATTGATGGGGAGGCCAGTAGCCGTCGTGTGGTGGCGCTGCGTAAAGCCATGAAGGAAGAGCAAGTGCGTTGTGTGATGGCGGAGCCCGAAGCACGTAAAGGGTTATTGCGCCGTTTGTGTGATGAGGGTTGTGTGCTGTACGAAGTGGATCCTTTAGGGCGTGCCCAACAAGGCCCATACACAGCGTTTTTACGTTATTTGGGTGAACAATTTGCTGCCTGTTTTGCCGGCGAACCTCAGCATTGACACAAACAAACGGTTCCGCAGAGCCAAAGCCATTGTGGTGAACTTCAGAAATCGCTAGCGTGAAGCATATTTTTTTAGGAGCTGGATCATTGTCTCATAAGGCTGCTCAGCAACGGGTCCCCCTCGCAAACTGGGGGTATGAATGGCTGACCCATGACAGTTACGAAGATCTTGAAGCTTGTATCCAAGCGCTAGTGGCGCGGGGGTACGGGGGGCTTATTATTGATGCGTACCCTCACTTGGTGGCCCCCAATGAGCACGGTGAAGTGCAAGAGCATGTGTATGTGTGCGTGCCGCCGCACCAAGAGTTCACCCAAGCCCATAGCCAGAAGGTGCAGCCTCGGGCACGGTTGCTGAGCTTGCTGCATTGGGCTAAAGAGTATGGCGTGCAGGTGTGGCTCACCAGCCAGGTTTTACCCGATAGCCAAGCACGCCGTTCATTCATTCGCCGCCCAGAGCACTTTGTGAGTGTGTGGGCAGAGGTGCTTCGCTTTGCCCAGCACCACGGGGTGGGTGATGTGATCAAAGGCGTGGATTTTTGCCAAGGCTTTCCGCTGAATGCCTATGGGGCGTATCGGCGTATTTTTCGTCGTAACCCATTTAACCCTTTTGCACGCCTTATGCCTTGGGATGCCGGTATTCGCAAACGCATTGATGATTATTTATTAGGCGTACCACGGGCATTGCGCGCCTTATTTCCCCAGTATTTGTACGGCATCAGTGCCGCCCAAGGTGCAGAGCCTTTTTATCACGACCTTAGCACCAGTGAGCTGGATTTTTATGGCCTCGCGCTGTGGCAAGATAACGATATTAGTTTTCAGCTGAGTAACACTGTACTGCGCACCGGCCGATTACCCCTTGCCAAGCTGCGCAACCGCATGGTGGCAGGTTGGCATGGCTTGCAACAGGATTACTGGGCAGAACAGTGGGGTAAACGCCTACAACACGAATTACGCTTTTGCCATCAGCGACGTTTAATGCCCCTATTGGTGGATGGCTACCTTAAGGTGGAAGAAGATGCTGCCCATTGGCCTTGGGTGCAAGCTTTTTGTGCTGAACGAGTGGCAGTGGCCGTACAGGCGGGGGTGACCCACTTGGTGGTGAGCCATTATTCGCGCCCTAGTTGCTTAAAAGGCTGGGGCGATGAAGCTTGGCACCAAGAGGTGACAACCCTTATTCGCGAACCAGAACAACAACTATCTAAAAAAGAAGAGGTGGAAGAAGATGATTAAAGGGCCCTTGGTAACTGCCCGTAGAAAGGTGGAGCGCTTCGCTGTGGCGCGTTTGTTATCCTTGCCAGAATCCATGAAGTTGGCATTGGCAAACCGCTTATCCCCACCCCAAGCGGTGCCGCTAGATGCCGATGTGCGCTTATTATTAGCGGTGGCCGAGCGACGCCCCAACTTTATCCAAGAGGATGTGGCTGTATCTCGCCGTATTTATGCGGACACATTAGCTCTGTTAGATCGTGCCCGTGAGCCCGTGGCATGGGTGAAAGATCACCAAGTGCCCGTGAAAGATGGCCGAGTGTTGGTGCGGGAGTATGTGCCGCGCCACACAGCAGCACTCACTTCGGCTGTGTTTTTTATTCATGGCGGTGGTTTCACCATTGGTTGTGTGGAAGATTACGATAATTTTTGCCGTTGGCTAGCAAACAAGCTCGATAAACCCGTGTTTTCCTTGGATTACCGCCTAGCGCCAGAGCATAAATACCCCACAGCGGTAGAGGACACGTTAGCAGCATGGGAGTGGATGCAGGAAAACGCCTTAGAGCTTGGGGTGGATCCTAAGCGCATTGCCGTGGCGGGGGATAGCGCCGGTGGGTGCTTATCGGTGATTCTGAGCCAACAGGCCAAGCAAAAGCCCTTGGTGCAGTGCCTTGTTTACCCCACAGTGGATCAAACCCAAGATTACCCATCGCGCCAACAGTTTGCGCAAGGGTACGGCTTAACTAAGGAACTGAAGCAGTGGTTTATGGGGCAATACATAGAGGAGGGAACAGATCTAACCCATCCTTATGCATCGCCTTTTTTAACCGAGACCTTAGAAGATCAACCCCCAGCGATTATGGTAACCGCCACTGATCCCTTACGGGACGAGGCCTTAGCTTACGGCAAAAAGTTGGAGGAGGCGGCTGTTCAAGTGACTTACTTCCACTACCCTCATTTGGTGCACGGTTTTGTTACCATGGGCGGCCTAGTGCCAGCGGCACGGGTGGCGGTGGAAGAGTTTGTTAACGAGTTGAACCGCCACTTGCAATAGCAAAGAGATAACAGGTGAATAGCGTGCAATCCCCTTTAGTGTTAGTTGATGGTTCCTCTTATTTGTATCGGGCGTTTTTTGCCTTACCCCCTCTCACCACCTCCAAGGGCCAGCCCACAGGAGCGGTGCGAGGTGTGGTGAGCATGCTACGCAAGCTGCTGG
>CALEAR010000183.1 GCA_937943665.1 uncultured Alcanivoracaceae bacterium | reverse complement strand
TTACCAAGGCCAACAAAGGCACCGCAATCAAGGCTTCACCAAACCCAAAAGCGGAGCGAATAAAGGTGGCAACAAAGAGGATCAGGAGCAAGGATAAATACAACATGGGCACATGCTAAAGGGCAACGCAGGAATAAACTAGCGCTTGTGGCTTTATTAACTGAAAAATAGAAATGCGTGGGGTTGCAAGTGCGTATCCCCATGGGTGAAGCAGTAGCCACTCACTTCTTCTATTAGAAGCGGTTAAGGGTGACGTTAGATTCCTAACCCAGTCATCAAACTATGGATATCAAGAAGAGGGTTTATATGATTGTGTAACTTGATTCAGCACACAAAAAAGCCCGCTATAAAAGCGGGCCTTTTGCTTATTTGGTGCGCCAGGAGGGAGTTGAACCCCCACGCCTCGCGGCACTGGAACCTAAATCCAGCGTGTCTACCAATTCCACCACTAGCGCGTTATGGGCGTGCATTATAGGGAGTTTATTTTGTTTCGCAAGCTTTTTTTACTCCAATGCCTCCAATCGTTGATTCACTTGGCGGCGATACTGATCAAAAGCATCCACCGCTTCCTCTAATGCCTTTAAGCGCCCCTCTACACCTTGGCCACTTTTCTGCAACGCAGCAAGGGCTTTTAGCTCTGGCATGGCATCAGCCACGGACTGAAGCTTTTTCAGCTCTGCCTGAAGTTGCTTCTGCGTTTCATCCACCAAACTCAGTTGCGTTTCTAGCTGTGTTTGCCGGCTGCCTTGGCTTGCCACCTTGCTTTCCGCTTCATCGGCGCGTTTGAGGGCTTTAGCGGCCTCCTCTTGAGCCTTTTTCATAGAGGCAGCCACCGCCTCTGCGGCTTTCTTTTGCTCCCCTAGGGAGGCCTTTAAGGCTGCTATTTCCTTTTCATTCGCTTCAATTTGAGATTTATTGCGCTTGTTGCTGAGATCCCAAAGTTTACGGATTTCTTCGAGATGCTTTTTCTGTTCTTCCTCGAGCTTTTTTTGTTGCTGTGCCAGATCATCCGCCGCCTTCTGTAATGCAGCAATATGGCTAGTAACGCTTTCACCGGTACTAGAAAGCTCAGTGGCAAGTGAGCCCAAGCGTTCATCCGATTGGCTAAGCTCGTGATCAAGCTGGGCTTTTACGGTTTCAAATTGTTGATAAAAGAAAAAGCCCGCCGCCGCCAAACCGATGACCAACACCAACAACAAAATCACCAACGCCCACAGCCCTTTACTGCCACTTGGGTCAGGT
>CALEAR010000182.1 GCA_937943665.1 uncultured Alcanivoracaceae bacterium | reverse complement strand
ACGCGCTCTATCCAGCTGAGCTACGGGTGGTAAGGGTGCTGATAATACCTTGTTGCGGCCCAACCTCCAAGTGTTTCCCCTCACAGCCGGGGGAAACACTTTCAAATTTTTTGCGCCAACGGCGTTGCCTTTGAATTTTCGCTCGTTTATTATCCGCCCGCCGCATGTGCGGTTTAACAGAGAAATATACGAAATCTAATGGATATTCCTTGTATTCACTCCCGTTGGGGAGCTTTCAACAGCCTTGTTTTGCAGCGTTTGCTGGCCGCCTGTTATTAGCATCAGCTAATGTCCATTAGCTCGTGCTTCTAGGGGCTGCTAGCGGCCACTAGGAGAATCACATGAGCACAAAGATCCTTGCTCAAGTCGTACGCGATGCCGTACGCAATCAACAATACCAAAACGCTTTTACTGCACTAAATGAGCTACAGCCCGTGGATGTGGCCGATATTTTATCGCAGCTTACCCCTGCCCAAGCCTGGGCCCTATTAAAAATGTTGCCCGAAGCCGCTGAGGTGTTCGCCTATTTTGCTGCCGAGCAGCAAGTACGCATGGCAGAGCAGGCACCCCGTGGGGGGTTGGCGCCCTTGGTGGGGGCCATGGCTGCCGATGAAAGGGCCGATTTATTCAAGCGCTTGGATGAAACCCAACAGGCCCTTTTGCTCCCGGCGTTGGCCCAGGCGGAGCGTGAGGATATGCGTAAGCTCGCCAGTTATGAAGAAGGCACCGCCGGCGCTTTAATGACCTCCGATTACGCCACCCTAAAGCCCACCATGACGGTGCAAGAGGCTCTAGTGGCACTGCGCCAAGAGGCCCCCGATGCAGAAACCATTTATCACGCCTTTGTCACCGATGATCACCGGCGCTTAGTGGGGGCGGTTTCTTTGCGTGAGTTAATTTTGGCCAAGCCACACCTCAAGGTGGAAGAGCTCATGGTGCACAGTGTTATTCACGCCCACGCGCAAACCGAGCAAAAAGAAGTGGCGCGGCTCATTGCTCGTTACGATTTATTAGCCCTGCCCATTTTGAACGATGCTGATCAGCTCGTGGGCATTGTAACTTACGATGATGCCATGGATGTGGCCAGTGAAGAGGCCACCTCCGATATGCATAAAGGGGTGGCGGTGACTTCCGTGATTGGCAACATGAAAGAGGCCTCCATTGCCACCTTGTATAAAAACCGGGTGTTTTGGTTGGTGCTATTGGTGTTTGGCAATATTTTTTCGGGGTTGGGTATTGCCCACTTCGAGGAGATTATTGCTGCCAACATTGTGTTGGTGTTTTTCTTGCCCCTATTGGTGGATAGCGGCGGTAATGCGGGGTCTCAATCCGCCACTTTGATGGTGCGGGCCCTTGCCACTGGGGAGGTGTATTTAAAAGATTGGTTCAAACTGTTAGGCCGTGAAAGCTTAGTGGCTTTAGCCCTAGGGGGCACCATGGCGGTGGCGGTTTCTGTGATTGGTCTCTACCGAGGGGGCACGGAAGTGGCGTTGGTGGTGTCCTTAAGCATGGTGGCCATTGTGATGATCGGCTGTTTAATTGGCATGAGTTTGCCCTTTTTATTAAGCCGCTTTGGGTTAGATCCCGCCAGTGCTAGTGCGCCGTTAATCACTTCCATTTGTGATGCCTCCGGGGTGGTAATTTATTTGTTCATCGCCACGCAATTTTTGGAGTTGGCCATATAAGGCATGCCTTGTGTAGGGGTGCCTCGCCCCCATGAATGTGGCACCCTTGCCTAAGGAATGGAAGGAGTAAGCCATGTATGAGCCTAAAAATCATCCGTTAATTAGCCGCCGTGCTTTTGCGCGGCGCATGCTGTGGCACTTGGCGGCGGTGCTGTTAATTGTGGGGGGTTCCTTAGCCTTGGGCATGCTGGGATACTGGCATTTGGAGGGCCACGGTTGGGCCGATGCCTTTATGCACACTTGCTTTTTGTTAGGGGGCTATGGGCATTTAAGCACGCCGCAAACGGTGGGAGGGCAGGTGTTTTTTGGTTTTTATGGAATCTACGCCAGCCTTGTGTTCATGGCCTCTTTGGGGGTGTTGTTTATGCCGGTGGTGCATCGCTTGCTGCACACTTTTCATTTGGAGGAATCCGCTGAGCCGTAAGGTGGTGCACCGCTTGCAAATACTCTGCCATAAGCGCGTTCGCCCAAGAGCGGGCGCGCCAACCTTCGTAAAAGGCGCAATGGCTGCCCCGCTGGGTACGCACCAATAGGGTGTGTTCCATTTGCTGAATCAGGGGCTCGTGCTCGAGTACGTTTTGGAGCACGCACACGGGATCATCATCGGCATTAATCACCAGTAGTGGCACGCGAATGCGGTGCATCACGGGGGCGGGGTTGCAGTGCTCGGCATAATGCTCGGGAGAATCATAGCCCGAAAGTGCATGCATATATTGCTGTAATTGGGCCAGGGTGCGTGCTTGGCAGGCGTGTGCAAATTCAGGTAAATGCCCAAATTGCTCCTTGTGGGGTGCAATAAACTCTGCAATTAAATCCCTTGTGATTTTGGCGTCGTAAAAGGGGTGTAGGCGATCGAAAGCCACATCTGTGTTGTAAGCGGGGCAATAGGCCACGCCCGCATCCAACAGGGCTTTTTCCCCAGTTTCACCTAAATACCGCACCAATAATCCCGAGCCCGCTGAGGAACCAATGCCATATAAGGGGGAGTGGGGGTAGCGTGCGTGAATGTGGGCCAACTGCTCATGCAAATCGGGCACATGGCCTAGGGTGTTAAAATGGGGGGCTGTGAAGGGTAAGGTATCGTGGCCGCGGCGCAGGCATAGCACCACGCGCCACCCGGTGTGCCGTTGCAGGTCTTGCATGAGGCCGGCCATGCTGTGGCGGCTGCCGCCAATGGTGTGCAGCACCACCAGGGTGGGGCTTTGGGGGCTGGCATTGGGTGCATGTAGCCAATCTAAAGCGGTGGTGCCGCCATCGGCCATGGTGAGCAGCTCTCGCTCCATGGGGGGCTGGTGCCGTTGGCATTGTTGCCTTAGTACCAACCACACCAGTTGCAGGTGGGTGTTATAGGCCCACGGGGTGGGGTGGTATGCACGGCTTAGCCGTGGTAGTTGGGCGATGAGCTGTTGGTGAAAGGAGTTGGTTTGGTACACC
>CALEAR010000181.1 GCA_937943665.1 uncultured Alcanivoracaceae bacterium | reverse complement strand
CCCGTTACATGCAGATCTTAAGCCCCAAGTTTGTGGCAGCGCACCCCAACCGTATTATTAATATTCATCATTCCTTCTTGCCTGCTTTTATTGGTGCTAACCCTTATCAGCAAGCTTGGGAAAGAGGGGTAAAACTCATTGGTGCCACTAGCCATTACGTTACCGATGAACTTGATCAGGGCCCCATTATTGAGCAAAACGTATTGCGCGTGTCCCACCGCCACAGTGCCGCTGAATTACGTGCCCTTGGCCAAGATGTGGAACGCAGTGTATTGCTTCGTGCTGTGCGTTGGCATTTGGAAGATAGGGTCATAGTGGACGGTAATAAAACCGTGGTGTTTGTGAAGTGATCATGGCGGGCCAAGGGCCCGCTTTTTAATGAAACAGAAGCTGCACACCTGCCGCTATGGTGCTTACCCATTCACTGTCCATATGATAGGCGGTGTACTCGCCAGCCACATAAACATTCTTTATCACAGGAAATTGTGCACCCACACTCATAAAGGGAGCGGCGCGACGTTGGCTATCTGCCTCTGTAATATTGGCTCTGTTTAGGGTTTTATCTTGGCTATCTCGGTAAAAGCGGTGTTCCCGTAAGCGGGTTTTTTCTGTGTACACCAGGGCCCCCGCACGCGCATAAGCGTACTCTTTAAACCACACACGCCCAGCCAGCTCAAAGCCGCTAATTTCTAAGCTATGCTCGCCTTCCACCTGCACCTTTTGTGCCGCGGTTTCACCATCGAGGTGGGTTTGCGGGGCGCGGTTGTATTGTTTTTGGGTGTCGTCATTGGTTAGCTGCACAAGCCCGCCCTCAAGGCCAAAGTGCCATGGGCCTCGGTTTAAATCATTAAGCCGCACCCCAAGGCGGGCACGATACCCATCGGTATCACCGTGGTGATAATCCACCTTGCCGTCCATGCTTGGATAGGTGAGATTTTTGGTTTGCGTGAGGGCGAACATCATATCGGCATAAACGCTGATGTTCGGTGGGGCTAATTCATCCCCATACGCTAAGGGAGAGCCCAGGCATAGGGCTAAAACTAAAGCGGTTCTTCTTATTCCCATGTGAATATCACTCTATTATTTCTCTAAAAGATGGGTGCTAGTGGTGCAGCGTTTTTTTATAAAATTCATTACACTAGCGCTTTTCTTGTTGTATGTAGGTAAAACCATGAGCCAACCCGAAGAAACCTTAGATACGAGTGGCTTGATTTGCCCTGAGCCGGTTATGTTACTGCATAACAAGGTACGTTCGCTAGCGGCGGGCGCCCTGTTAGAGGTGATTGCCACGGACCCCTCCACTCAGCGGGATATTCCACGCTTTTGTGAGTTTCTTGGCCACCAACTGGTGGCACAAGAAGAAGTGGAGGGTAAATTCCGCTATCTCATACGGAAAAAGGCCTAAGCTAAGGGCTGAGATAAGCGATAACGCAAGCGCAAGCCCAACAACAGGGCAGCGGTGCTAAGCCCCGCAATAAGGCCAATCCAGAATCCTGGTGCCCCCATCATGGGGACCACTAAATCCGTACGTGCTAATACAAACCCCACGGGTAGCCCCACACCCCAGTAGGCGAAGAGGGTGAGGATCATAGGGATAGTGGTATCTTCAAAACCACGCAGTGCACCATTGGCGGTAACCTGTAAGGCATCGGGAATTTGGTATAAGGCTGCAAAAAACAGTAAGCCTGTGGTGACCGCATGCACCGACATATCATTGCTGTAAATGTAGGGCACCTGCTTTCGGAACAGGAGGATGCACAGCGCCATGGTGGTGGAGGTGACCAACGTCAGGCGGAAGGCTGTGCCCACGGTGAAGTTCACCGCTGCTTTATCCAAGCGCCCACGGGCATGGCCCACACGAATGGTAACAGCAATGGCAAGGCTTAAGGGAAGCATAAATAATAAGCCGGTGAAGTTAAGTGCCACCTGGTGACCTGCCACCACCACGGCACCGAAGGGGCCAAGTAGGAGGGCAATCACCGAGAAGAGGCTCACTTCAAAGAAAATGGTTAAACCGGTGGGTAAGCCAACTTTGAGCATATACAGCAGGCTTTGGGGCTCGAAAGTGAAGGGCAAGAAGTGTAACGGGGCCTTATGGTATACGGTGCTACGACGGGTGTAGAAACGCATGGCAATAGCCATGACCCACATCACCACAGCGG
>CALEAR010000180.1 GCA_937943665.1 uncultured Alcanivoracaceae bacterium | reverse complement strand
TCTGCATCCTCAGAAAACTTAGCAATATCCAACTGCAAGCCAAGGTACGCAGCCAAGGCACGACCGCCTTGGTTAAGTGCGCGCATGGTCATCAACATGCGGCGAACATCGCCATGCACAATAATGGGGTCTGCCGCTTGATCGGGGTTCTGAGGGCCTGTGGCTGCACGGCCTTGGGTACGATCTAAGGCGTATTCCACCGCGCTTTGATAGCTGGTTTCACCCAATCCCAACCCCTGCAAGCCAATGGACACACGCTCGTAGTTCATCATGGTGAACATGCAAGCAAGACCGTTATTCTCTTCACCAATGAGCCAACCCTTAGCGTTATCAAAGTTCATTACGCAAGTGGCGGAGCCCTTAATGCCCATTTTTTCTTCAATGGAACCACACACAGCGCCATTGCGCTCGCCGAGGCTGCCATCTTCGTTCACGAGGAACTTAGGTACTAAAAATAAAGAAATGCCCTTGGGGCCCGCGGGTGCACCGGGCAAGCGCGCAAGCACCAAGTGAATAATGTTTTCAGTAAGGTCGTGCTCACCACCGGTAATAAAGATTTTAGTACCAGTGATGGAATAGCTACCATCTTCCTGTGGCTCAGCCTTGGTTTTGAGAATACCTAAATCTGTACCAGAGTGTGGCTCAGTGAGGCACATGGTACCACTCCACTCGCCGGAGTAGATCTTAGGCAAGTAGGTTTGCTTAAGCTCTTCTGTGGCGTGAGCATCAATGGCTAAGCATGCACCGTTGGAAAGCAAGGGGTACAGTGCTAAAGAACAGTTGGCACTGTGCATCATTTCTTCAAAAAGCACAGCCAATGATTTAGGCATGCCTTGGCCGCCGTACTCAGGATTACCTGAGAAGGCTGTCCAACCGCCCTCTGCCAAGGCCTGGAAAGCTTCTTTAAAGCCTTTTGGGGTGGTAACTTCACCGTTATTAAACTGACAACCCTCTTCATCACCGGAGCGATTCAGGGGAAACAAGATACCTTCTGCAACTTTACCGGCTTCTTCCAATACGGCATCCGCAAGATCTTTACTCATCTCGGCAGTGCCAGGCATGCTGCTCCACACGGATTCAGCATCAAAAACGTCATGCAGCACAAAACGCATGTCATCAATAGGGGCTTTATACGTTGCCATGTAATTCTCCGAATTAGTGATCGTAAGAGCGCAAACCGTGCTCTAACAAACAGCAATGCCCGCACAGCCAAACTGTAGCGGGCACTGCTTCATAGATGAGTGCACAATGCTTTAGAAGGCAAAGTGTTCTTCATCCAACTCCATTAAGCAATCTAATCCACCTTCGATGGCACCTTTGTGGCCAGCGACACGTGGCAGAATACGCTTGAAGTAGAAGCGAGCGGTGGCGATTTTAGCCTTATAGAAGTCTTCTTCGCTAGTGCCCGCATCTAACTGCTGCTGAGCGGTTACTGCCATGGCTGCCCAGAAGTAAGCCAAGGTAACGTAACCAGAGTACATGAGATAATCCACAGAAGCGGCACCCACGTTATCCACGTTCTGCATCGCTTGCATACCAATGGCAGTGGTGAGCTCGCCCCACTCCTTGTTATACGCCGCTAAAGGCTCGATGAACTCTTTTACAACATCGTTTTCGCCGTTAGCTTGGCAGAATTTGTGAATAATCTTGGTCCAGTTGCGCAGGGAGGCACCCTGAGTTTGCAATACCTTGCGGCCAAGCAAGTCTAAGGCCTGAATACCAGTGGTACCCTCGTATAGGGTAGAAATACGAGCATCACGTACGTTCTGCTCCATACCCCACTCGCGGATAAAGCCATGACCACCGTAAATTTGAACACCGTGGTTAGCCGCTTCTAAACCTGCTTCTGTTAAGAAAGCTTTAGCGATTGGCGTTAAGAAGGCCATTAGCTCATCCGCTTGCTTGCGCTCTTCTTCATCAGTGCTCTTTTGTACCACATCACCTAGTTGAGAGATGTAGTAAACCAAGGCACGACCACCTTCAGCAAAAGCTTTAGCGGTCAACAGCATGCGGCGCACATCAGGGTGAACGATAATGGGGTCTGCTGGGCCTTCAGGGTTCTTAGGACCAG
>CALEAR010000179.1 GCA_937943665.1 uncultured Alcanivoracaceae bacterium | reverse complement strand
ATATGCGCGTTTTTAACCCACTTTTAGGAATCCCCATGACGACAAAATTGGTGCTAGTCCGCCACGGACAAAGTGTTTGGAACAAAGAAAATCGTTTTACGGGTTGGAAGGATGTGGATCTCACCGAGCAGGGCCGAGAGGAAGCCAAGCAAGCGGCGCAACTGTTAAAAGACGCCGGCTTTGAATTTGATATGGCTTACACCTCCGTGCTTAAGCGTGCCATCCGCACACTATGGACCATCCTCGATGGCATGGACCTCATGTGGATTCCCGTCACCCGTGACTGGCGCTTAAACGAACGTCACTACGGTGCCTTACAGGGCCTAAACAAGGCAGAAACGGCGAAAAAATATGGTGACGAACAAGTGCATATTTGGCGCCGCAGTTACGATACGCCTCCACCTAAGTTGGAAAAAACAGACCCTCGTTATCCTGCGAACCAGCGGGTTTACCGCAATCTCACCGAGGATCAAATTCCGCTTTCCGAAAGCCTAAAAGATACGGTGGCTCGTTTTATTCCTTACTATGAGGCTGAAATCGAGCCGCACATTAAGGCGGGTAAGCAGGTGCTTATTGTGGCCCACGGCAATAGCCTACGTGCCTTGGTGAAACACCTAGAAAACATCTCCGATGAGGAGATCCTCAAACTCAACATTCCCACTGGGGTGCCCTTGGTGTATGAGCTTGATGAAAATCTTAAGCCCATTAGCCGCAAATACCTCGGTGATGCAGAAGCCATTGCCGCCGCCGAAGCTGCAGTGGCGAACCAAGGCAAAGCCTAACACCCAGGGCGGGATTACCCGCCCTATTCCTTCCATTGGCGATATTTCTCCCGCTCACAGTCCTTTTAGCCACTAACGGCATGTGCAACTCTTCACACAAGAGGCTACCCTTATAACACACTGGTATTTGGCGTCTGCCATCACAAATAATAAGAATCTTAGGAAAACACTATGAAAAAAATTCTCTTGGCCATTGCGACGGCCGCTACCCTATTAAATGCTCCACTTACTGCTCAGGCAGAAAAAGAGCTTAATATTTGTGTTTGGGATGTGGCAGGAAAATCTGGCCCCGCCATGCAAGCCATGCGCGAGTGGCAAACGGAAGCGCTCACATGGGGGCTCAAAACCAAATTAACCACACACACAAACGAGGCCATTGCCGCGGAAGAGCTAAAATCCGGTATCTGTGATGCTGCCTTGATCACAGGAATTCGTGCCCGTTCTTTTAACAAATACTCAGGCACCATCGATTCCGTAGGCGGCATTCCCGATGACGAACATTTGCGCACCGTGCTACAAGTGGTGGCTCACCCTCAAAGCGCAGATAAAATGGACCAAGGCAACTACCGTGTCATGGGGGTGGCCCCCGCTGGTGCTGCGTATATTTTTGTGAACGACAAAAATATTAACACCCTAGCCAAGGCGGCCGGTAAGAAGGTGGCGGTGCTCGAATACGACCCCACCCAAGCCCAGCTAGTGGCACAGGTGGGTGCTAGCCCCGTGGCCTCGGATATCACCAACTTTTCTTCCCGCTTTAACAACGGGCAAGTGGATGTGATTGCCTCCCCACTGGTGGCTTATAACGCCTTAGAGCTTTACCGAGGGTTAACCCCTAACGGTGCCATTATTAACTATCCCCTAGCGCAAATCACCATGCAGCTGGTGGGGCGTAAAAACAGCATTGATGCTGATATTGCGCAAAAATCCCGTGCTTACTTCTTTAAAAACTTGGATCGCATTCAAGAAGAACTCATCCGCGAAGCAAAAAACGTGGATCCAAAGTGGATGCAAGATATTCCTGATGCGGATAAAGCAGATTACGAAATCATGATGCAAGAGGCGCGCGTTCAATTACGTGACGAAGGCCACTACGATGCGGATATGCTCACCTTGCAGCGCCGTGTGCGTTGCAAGATCGATGGTTCCCGCCCCGAATGCACAGACCCAGTGGAGTAACCTACAACATTCCGTAAGGGCGAATTCTCGCCCTTACGGTTATAAGCCAATTTGTTTCGCAATCACCTCATTCATAATTTCATAGGTGCCCCCACCAATGGAAAGAATGCGGTTATCGCGATACAAGCGCTCCACCACCGTACTGCGCATATAGCCAGCCCCTCCAAAAATTTGCACGGCGTCGTAAGTCACTCTATCTGCGGTTTGCGTGGCAAAGTTTTTGGCCATGGAAACTTCTTTAATCACATTTTCACCCGCTTGCATTTTGGCTGCCACACGATAGGTATATTCACGACTAATCTCCACCGCAGTGGCCATTTCCACAAGCTTGTGGCGAGTCACTTGAAACCCTGTTAAGGGCCGTCCAAAGGCCTCTCTTTCCTGTGCATAGCGCATGGCCTCTTCATAGGCGATTTGTGCTGTCATGTTGGCCATTACGCACAACATTAAGCGCTCCATTTGAAAGTTCGTCATAATGCAGAAGAAACCGCCATTTTCTGGGCCAATTAAATGGCTCGCAGGCACGCGACAATCATCAAAATAAAGTTCAGCCGTATCACTGGCCCACCAGCCCATCTTGCGTAAGGGCTTACTTTGAGTAAAACCGGGGGTGCCTCTTTCCACAAGTAACAAGCTCACCCCAGCATATCCCTTTTCCCCAGTGCGCACGGCCACAGTGTAATAATCCGCTCGGCAGCCTGAGGTAATAAAGGTTTTACTGCCATTAATGCGGTATTCCTCCCCTTCACGCACAGCTCGGGTTTGTAAGTTCGCCACATCAGAGCCGCCACTGGGCTCGGTAATGGCTAGGGCGCTGATTTTTTCCCCCTTCAACACCGCCGGTACCACCTTTTCTTTCATGGCCTCTGAACCCCAACGCCAAATGGGCGGCAAACCAATATCTAAGGAGCCTAAACTGGCAGCAAGCCCGCCTGAGGTGCTGCGCATGAGCTCCTCGGTAACGGCAATTTTTAAAAAGATATCCTCTTCCCCTGCACCACCATAGGCCTGTGGGTGGCCCACTCCTAATAAACCAAGTTCAGCCGCCTCTTTATACAATTCTCGAGGGAATTCTCCCGCCTCTTCCCATGCATCAATGTGGGGTAATATACGTTCTTGCACAAACCGTTTAGCAGTGGCACGTACCATATTATGGGTGTCGTTGAAGTAGCTCATAAGGCCTCCTTTGTTATTATGGCAAAAACCGTACCAAGCAAGCGCTTGGTGCGCAATGATGCTTCACCACCCTTGTTTGACACTTTTTGTCCACCAAAGTGGCTTATCTTGATCCAAAACAAGATTTCAGCAGATATCGCTTTTTAGTCCTTTTACTGCACTCTCTTTCACGCTAGAACTATGACATCGGGCAATGGCACAGTTAAAAATGTTCTGTCATTGGCTCGTATTCCTTAGCGCGAAGTTTTTCGGCATATGCCTTTTGATACACATCAAAGGCTGCGCCACTGAATCTGAGAATCTCTATGTTTGTTAAGCACAACATAGTCTTCAGGAAGAACCTAAAGAGGGTGCAACTATGACCACTGAACATTTTGATATTTTAATTATTGGTGCTGGGCTTTCTGGTATTGGTGCCGCATGGCACTTCCAAGATAAGTGCCCCACCAAAAGCTATGCCATTCTAGAGGCACGCGATAGCATTGGCGGCACCTGGGATATTCACCGCTACCCAGGGGTACGTTCCGATTCTGAAATGTATACCTATGCCTATAGCTTTAAGCCATGGACGGGTACCAAAGTCATTGCTGATGGGGAAGAAATTCTTGAATACATCCGTGAAACCGCCCGTGAAAACGGCATTGATCAGCACATTCGCTTTGGCACCAAGGTATTAAAAGCGGATTGGTCTGATAAAACCAATACCTGGACCGTTACCGCAGAGCGTCAAGTGGAGGGCAAAGCTAAAAAAACCACTTTCACCTGTAACTTCCTACTCAGCTGTGCGGGCTATTACAGCTATGAAGGCGGTTACGTGCCAGAGTTTAAAGGCCGCGAAGATTTCAAAGGTCCCGTGGTGCATCCCCAAGAGTGGCCAGAGGATTTAGATTACACCGGCAAAAATGTGGTGATTATTGGCTCAGGTGCCACCGCAGTTACCCTATTGCCTGCCATGGCAGAAAAGGCCAAGCATGTCACCATGCTACAACGTTCGCCCACTTACATGGCTAGCATTCCCAAAAACGATTACATTTCTGATGCCTTGCGCCTAGTGTTGCCCGATATGTTGGTGCACCGTTTGGGCCGTGCCCGTGGTGTGGCCTTACAGCGTGGCGTTTTCCGTTTATCACAATCCGCTCCACAACTCACTAGTAAAATTTTGCGCGGTTTAGTGAAGCGCCAAGTGGGTAAAAATGTGGACATGAAACACTTTACCCCAAGCTATAACCCTTGGGATGAACGCTTATGTGCTGTGCCCAATGGGGATTTATTTAAAGCGGTGCGCAAGGGCCATGCCAGCATTGTGACCAATCACATTGATCGCTTCACAGAAAAGGGCATCTTATTGCAAAACGGTGAGGAGCTAGAAGCCGATATTATTGTTACCGCCACAGGCTTTAACATTCAGCTACTCGGCGGCATGACCTTAAGCGTGAACCAAAAACCGGTGAAGCTCACCGAGGGTATGGTGTACAAAGGCACCTTATTCGAAGGCGTGCCTAATGCCGCCATGATCTTTGGTTACACCAACTCTAGCTGGACCTTAAAATCTGATTTATCGAGCGAATACATTTGCCGCCTTATTAACTACATGGACCAAATGGGTGCCGTAAAGGCCGTGCCAGTGAACAAAGATAACAGCATTCAGAAGCATTCCTTCATCACCGATGGCTCAGGCTGTACCAACGCGGGCTATATTCAGCGTGCGCTGGATAAGATGCCACTGCAAGGGGACCGTTTACCCTGGAAGGTGCACATGAACTATCTGAAGGATCTCCCCATGCTACGTTATAGTTCCTTAAATGATGGCACCATGAAGTTTTCTCTCACCGGTACCTTAGAAGATGGCCAAGAAGCCATGGTGGAAATTGGTGCATAAGGGTTTGCAGGGCTCAGCTAGCCCTTGGTTGTGTGTGTGGGCCAAGGGCTAAGGTTGCCTACCGGAAAACGGACCTGGATAGGGTTCACCAGGTCCTCGCTGAGCCTTGCTTTTTTATAATTTACGACGTTCGGAAAGTGCTTGGGCTAAGGTGGCACCACTAACAAACTCAAGTTCTCCGCCCACTGGCACACCTTGGGCTAAGCGGCTCACCTGCACCTGCTCAGCTTGGCACATTTCCACAATATAATGAGCGGTTACCTCACCCTCCACTGTACTGCTAGTGCCCAATATCACCTCTTGCACTTGTTGCGAGGCGAGCTGGTCTTTCAACATGGGCAGGCCAATTTCCTCTGGCCCTATGCCATCAATCGGGGAAAGCAACCCCATCAGAACAAAGTAGCGGCCGTTATACCCACCCGCCTGTTCAAATGCTAGCACCTCAGCCGGCGATGCCACCACGCACACTAGGCTCCCATCTCGCTTAGGGTCTCGGCAAATGGGGCATAGTTCTTCTTCCGCAAAGTTGCGGCAACGCACACACTGACTCACCTTCGCCATGGCTTGGCTGAGGGCTTGAGCAAGCTGCTCTCCCCCTTCTCGATTGCGCTCAAGGAGATAATAGGTCATACGCTGCGCTGATTTCGGCCCCACGCCAGGTAAGCAGGTAAACGCCTCAATCAGCTGTTGTACTAAGGGGCTATGCTTCATTAGAACAGTTTGAACCCTGGAGGAATGGGCATGCCCGCGGTGAGCGCAGACATTTCTTTTTGCTGATGCTCTTCCACACGGCGCACCGCATCATTCACGGCGGCGGCGAGGAGATCCTCTAAAAACTCTTTATCTTCCTCAAGTACGCTTGGATCCAACTCTACTTTGCGCACATCATGGCGACCGTTCATAATCACTTTAACTAAGCCTGCACCCGCCTCGCCGGTTACTTCTGCCTTGGCGATATCCTCTTGAGCTTTTTTCATGCGCTCTTGCATGGCTTGTGCCTGTTGCATCAGGCTGTTCATATCAAAATCCATGGTTGCCTCACTCACTGATTGTGGGAACGATTGTGTCTACTTGCAGGGTGCCATCAAACTCTTGCACTAATTGCTGCACCACTGGGTCCTCTTGAAGGCGTGCCGTGGCCTCGGCCAACAGCTGTTGTTTACGTTCCGCCCGCATCATATCCGGACTCGCGTCTATGGCGTCATCCTGTTGAATTTCAAGCTGAACGGGGGTTTGTAAATATTCACGCACCGCTTGTTCGAGCTCGTTTAAACGGCCTCGGCTCGCCAGAATATCATGCCCTGCATGGAGGGAAAGCACCCACCTTTTCCCCTCATAATGCTTTAGCTGACAGTTGCTGGCTAAGTTGGCCACCACCCCAGTAATGGGTAACTTATCCACTAACTGCCCCCACCACTTTGCCAATGCTGCTGTATCTTCCACTGCTGGCATAGGGGGCATTGGCTCGCTGGCCTTGGGGGCTTCTGGCACCGTGCCCTGTGCCTTCCCTTGAGCCACCGCAGCTGGCTCAGGCGCCTCTATTGGCGGTGTGGGCTCCGCTTCTATCGGTGAAGGTGGCTCTTCACGCCATGGTGGCGCTTGCTCCACCGGCGCTGCGGGCATTGCTGCATTTTGGGGCGCCACAGTGGGAGCTTGCGATGCAGGCGTATTGGTTGGCGACGGCTGTTTTTCTAAGGGCGGCGCCACTGTGCCTGTAGATTCAGGCGTTGTTACTGCGGTATTCATCGGTGCCTTGGCTGGGGCTGAACCCGAACCAGGCGCAAGTAACACACCATCAGGGCGGAACACCAACATGCGCAAAAATAGCATTTCCAAGGCCACGCGGCCATCAGGCACATGCTGGATATCTCGGCGGCAGCGCACCGCAATATCGTAATAAAGCTGTAGCTGTTCAGGGGTGAAGGCACCCGCTAGATCCTGCACCTGGGCTTCTTGCTCCCGCTGCGGTACCGCCTGGGCCACCGCTAAGCGATGCAAAACACGAATAATTTCATCAAGCAAAGCAGTTTCGTTGGGGCTATGGGTGAGCACCTTTTCTAACAATTGCAGCAAAGGCGCTGCTTCACCCTCAGCCAAGCTGCGCAACAGCATATAAACATGGGACCTATCCACAGTGCCAAGCATGGCAGTCACCTGTGCCACGGTGAGATGGCCTGCCGCAAAGGCAATGGCTTGATCCGTTAAGCTTAGGGCATCACGCACAGAGCCCTTGGCCGCTTCACCAATGTATAACAGGCTTTGTTCTTCAAACTGCACCCCTTCTTTGGTGAGCAAGTGGATCAAATGCTGCTGGATATGAGTGGGAGACAGCTCTGTGAGGTTAAACTGCAAACAGCGGGATAAAATCGTTACGGGTAACTTTTGCGGATCCGTGGTGGCGAATAAAAACTTAACGTGCTCGGGAGGCTCTTCTAAAGTTTTTAAAAGGGCATTAAAACTGTGAGTGGAAAGCATGTGCACTTCATCAATTAAGTACACTTTATAACGCCCACGGCTCGGCGCATATTGCACATTATCGAGCAACTCACGGGTATCCTCCACCCGTGTACGGCTGGCCGCATCCACCTCAATTAAATCCACAAAACGGCCTGCGCTAATCTCTTGGCAGCTCTCACAGGTTTCACAGGGTGTGGCCGTCACGCCCGTTTCACAGTTTAAGCACTTAGCCAAAATACGGGCAATGGTGGTTTTACCACAGCCTCGTGTACCCGAAAACAAATAAGCATGGTGCAAGCGGTTGTTCTCTAAGGCGTGTATTAGTGCCTTAGACACATGCTCCTGCCCCACGAGTTCGGAGAAATTACGTGGCCGATATTTTCGTGCTAAAACTTGATAACTCATGTTGATGCCGAGATAAGAAACGGGCCCCTATGCTAGCTTGAGAACGCTTTGGGGGCTAGTCGGCTGGGATTATTTTTCTCGTGATACCCCTAAAATGGAGGCGGCCCCACCAGAACACCCCGGCACACGAGTCCACTGCTACCGCTGCTCCCTTCCGGGCCTGACGGGGTTCACAATGTATCGTTGCGGGGGACCGATGGGGCCACCACGAAAGAAGCCGCATTGTGGCGAATTTAACCCAACTTTGCAAGCCTAAGTGTATGAATTTTCGCCCATCACTTCTTTTTATTAGTGCCCCACTCCTTACTGTAAGTGCGCTAAAATACTGCGTTGTGTCAAACAAATTGTGATTCCGTTCGACAATAAAATTGCATTCATGAAATAATGCAGCTCCTGAAATTTCTATTATTAGAGGTGTACTCATGAAGTGGGCTATTGCTGCTCTCATTCTTGCTTATGTG
>CALEAR010000178.1 GCA_937943665.1 uncultured Alcanivoracaceae bacterium | reverse complement strand
GTGGGGGTATGCGGTAAAGAAGGTCAATCCGTACCCGTGGGTGTGGGGCAGCCGAGTTTGCGCGTGGATGCACTAACAGTGGGTGGCACAGCGTCATAAGGAGGCATAATGGCTTCAATTCAACAAGCATTAGCGGCCATGGCATTGTGTCGTGGCATGAGCCAAGAGGATCTACAAGCCCTTAGTAAATTGGTGTTTGTGAACACCTATGCGGGCGGGGATGCTGTGTGCGAAGAAGGGGATGCCAGTGATTTTATGTGCTTTGTGGTAAGTGGCACCTTGCGGGTGTTAAAACGGCTTTCTGAGGAAGAGGAAATGGCCATTGCCACGGTGACTGCAGGACACTCTTTTGGGGAAATGGCCTTATTGGAAAAAGCACCCCGTTCTGCCACAGTGGTGGCCCAGCGGGATTCAGTGATTATTATTTTAACGCGCAAGGGCTTTGAACAGTTTCAGTTACGCCATCCCCAAGGGGCCTTGGTGATGTTGGCAAATGTGGCCACGCAATTAAGTGCCCATTTGCGGCGCACCTCGGACCAGCTCACCCAGTTTATGCCCGCTTTGGGTTAATACAGTGGGGCCTGCTCTTCAAGCTCGCGTAAGTATTGGTGCAGGCGTCGCTTCTCTCGTTGCAACTTAGGCGCTTCCTGTTGGGTTTGTACTGCGTTCACCAGGTGGCGCATGAGCTGCCGTAAGCGTTGGCGGTCTGCATGGGGGTAGAAGGTAAGAATTTCATTGAAGAGCACCGTCTGTTGTTCTGGCGTTTCTTCTAAGCGTTGCACCCAGTGGGCCAAACGTTGTTGGCGTAAAGGGTCATGCAGTGCGTTTAGGGCTTCTTCAATAGCGTACGCATCGGCAGCGCGTACTAACTTGCCCACATAAGCCGCGTGGCGTCGCCGCGCTTCGTGGGATCGAATATTGCGTGCTTCGTCGAGGGCACGAAGTAGGCTACCGGTTAACGGAAGTCGAGCGAGCTGTTGGCTAGAAAGCGCCATTAATTGTTCGCCAACGTGTTGTAAATGAGCGCTTTCACGTTTGAGCTCGCTTTTACTTATTACAGAAGTTTCGTATACATCGTTCATCAGTGAGGCCTTTAGGTTGAGAGCCAAGGGCTATAGGCAGGAAAATGACACAACCAAGCGTTAATGTGGCATCCACACCTGTGGATCCAGATCAATTAAAACAGCAAGTGAAAGCTATTTTAGCAGAAGCTGAGCGACAAGGGGCCACTGCGGCTGCGGTGAATCTTGGTGTGAGCCAGGGGCTATCGGTGGAAGTACGCATGGGGAATGTGGACACCTTAGAGTTTCATCGCAACCAAGGGGTATCACTTACGGTATATGTGGGGCAGCGCACCGGTTCTGCCAGTAGTAGCGATACCTCTGAGCAAAGCATTAAGGAAACAGTGGCAGCGGCCTTGGCGATTGCTAAGCACACAGGGGAAGATGAGGCCAATGGTCTTGCGCCTAAGGAAATGATGGCACAAGCCCATAACTTGCCCGAGCTGGATCTGTATCACCCCTGGGCTATAACCCCTGAGGAAGCTATTGAGTTGGCGCAACAGGTGGAGCAAGCAGGGCGCAATGATAAACGCATAGTGAACTCTGATGGGGCCAGCGTTACCTCAGGGTTTAGCGTGCGAGCCTATGGGAACAGCCATGGGTTTGTGGCCGCTTACCCCTCTTCTAGCCACGGCATGTCTTGCTCGTTAGTGGCAGAACAAGATGGGCAAATGCAACGGGATTACTATTATCACGCCCATCGTAATCCAGAAGCGCTTATGGCGGCAGAAGCTATCGGCACCAAGGCTCGCGAACGTGCGATTGCTCGCCTAGGGGCGAAACAACCCACCACAGGTAAATGGCCGGTAATTTTCCATGCGGAGGTGGCCAGAGGACTTCTTGGACATTTTATAGGGGCCATTAGTGGTAGTGCCTTGTACCGTAAGGCCTCTTTCATGCTCGATCGTATTAACACAGAGGTATTTCCTGAGTGGCTAACTCTCACAGAGCATCCTCACTTACCACAGGGGCCTTCCTCAGCCCCCTTTGATGCGGATGGTTTGCCCACACGAACCCAAAGCTTTGTGGAAAATGGCGTGCTGAAAAGTTATGTGTTGAGTTTATATTCTTCGCGCCGATTGGGGCTTGAACCCACGGCCAACGGGGGCGGTGTTCGCAATCTTATTTTGCCCGCGGGGGATAAGAGCCTTGCCGAACTTTGCCAACAAATGGGTACGGGTATTTTAGTGACAGAACTCATGGGGCAGGGGGTGAATGGGCTCACGGGGGATTACTCTCGAGGCGCCGCTGGTTTTTGGGTGGAGGATGGCATTATTCGCCACCCCTTGGAGGAATTCACTGTGGCCGGCAACTTAAAGGATATGTTTTTAGGTATCCAAGCGGTGGGTAACGATGTGGATCAACGCAGTGGTATTCAAACCGGGAGCTTGCTGCTTTCCCCCTTAACGGTGGCGGGTGCCTAGTTAGCGCATATGTAAATGACGAACCTTGGCGGGCCACTGCTGCTCGCTAAGGCGCTTTGCCAAGGTTTCTGCGGTGAACACGGATCTGTGTTGTCCACCGGTGCAACCAATGGCCACGGTAATATAGTTGCGATCACTTTGTTGGTAACGCGGCAGCCAAGCGAGCAGAAGTGCTTCAATATCAGCCAAAATGGCTTCGGTTTCTGGTTGAGCGGTGAGAAAATCAATCACCGGCTGCTGCTTGCCATTGTAAGGGCGCAAATCCGTATCCCAATAAGGGTTGGGCAACATTCTCACATCAAAGACTAAATCAGCATCCGTGGGTGCGCCATGCTTAAATCCAAAGGATTGAATCAATAAAGAGAGGGGCTCTGTGCGTTGTGCCACCCGTTCGCGCACCAAGTTACGTAGCTCATGGGGCGTGAGTTGGCGCGTATCGATGAGTAAATCTGCGGTTTCTTGAATACTGCTGAGGAGCTCCTTTTCATGGGCAATGGCCTCGGGGAGCGACATGTCTTGATCGCTTAAGGGATGGCGGCGACGTGTGGAGCTAAAGCGTTGCAGCAAGGTTTCTGCATCCGCATCCAAGTAAATCACTTCGCATGCCAATGAGGGATTTTGAATTTGCTTAAGCAGCTCTCTGAAGTGGGGAAGCTGAGAGCGCAAGTTGCGTGCATCAATGCCCACAGCCACATGTTGTGAGTCGGAGGGCAGCTCGTTTAAAAGCTGTTCGGCTAAGGCGGGTAATAACCCCAAAGGCAAATTATCCACACAGTAAAAGCCTTGGTCTTCTAGGGCTTGCAAGGCGGTGGTTTTTCCTGAGCCGGAACGACCACTGATCACTAATAGCTTCATGGGCATGACACTTAGCTGGCGAGCTCAAGCTCAATGGTGGAGTTAATAGCCGCTTGATAGAGGGCTTCCTTAGAGGAGGCTGCTCGCAACGCCTCTCGATATTCCGCTTGGCTGAATAAAGCCGCAATATGACTTAGGGTATTTAAGTGTTCTTCAGGGTCACTATCAGGCACCAACAGCATAAAAATAATATCCACTGCTTGATTATCCTGAGCGTCGTAATCAATGGGCTCCTTTAAGGTGAGTAAGACGCCATGGGGCTTATGACAGCAATCTAAACGACAATGGGGAAGGGCAATGCCTTCCCCAAGGGCGGTAGAGCCTAAGCGCTCACGGGCTAATAATGCATCGAAGACGGTGCTTACCTCCAAGTTTGGGTTCAGTTGAGCCAGTTGCTCAGCCACATCTTCCAACAGCTTTTTCTTGTTCACTGCTTCCACTTGGAAATAGGTGGTATCCAGGGTAAGCAGATCTCGCATGCGCATCATAATAACCCGTGATCCTTAGTTAGTTACCTTGTTGACGACTGACGATTTTACCTTTGTGCTTACGCACTTGGCCATCCATTTTATCGATTAATAGATCAATGGCGGCATACATATCATGGGCCTCAGCGGAGGCAAAAAGTTCGTTGCCTGCTAAACGCACCGTGGATTCCGCTTTATGGGCGTTGGGTTCGGGGGAAAGAGTAACGCGAATACTGGTGATGGTGTCGATGTGTCGATCGATACGAGCAAACTTATCATGCACGTAGTTGCGGAGGGCGTCGGTAATATCTAAGTGGCGGCCTACAACTTCAATTTGCATAGCTGACTCCTCTCAGTCTTATTATGTTGCTAATGTGTTCCCACATTAGCAGTAAGGATGATGAGTGCGTTTTGAGAGGGCGAGCCACTCACTATTCGCTATTGGGTGTTGAGGGTGCCTCTCCTCAAAGACGCCTTCCCATCATGGCATGAACTTTTGCACTTGGGTAGTGGTGAAAGAGGGAATCTTGAGGGAGCGCAAGAAGCACTAGTTAAAGACGGAAGTCCGCACCTAGGTACACATCGCGCACCTGTTGGTTGGTAAGTACCTCTTCAGCACTGCCTTCCGCAATAATATGCCCCGCGCTTACAATGTAAGCGGTGTTGCAAATATCCAAGGTTTCGCGCACGTTGTGATCCGTAATAAGCACACCAATATTGCGGTCGCTGAGATGGCGAATAATGCCTTTGATATCGTTGACAGAAATGGGGTCCACCCCAGCAAAGGGCTCATCAAGCAAAATAAAGGAAGGGTCCGTGGCGAGCCCGCGGGCAATTTCTGCTCGGCGCCTTTCACCGCCGGAAAGGCTCATGCCAAGGCTGTCTCGAATATGAGTGATGTGAAACTCTTCGAGTAGCTTTTCCAGTTCCTCTTGACGCTGGTTGCGGTTGAGGTCTTTGCGGGTTTCCAGAATGGCCATAATATTCTCCGCCACCGTTAAACGGCGAAAAATACTGGCATCCTGCGGCAAATAACCAATGCCTTTTTTGGCGCGGCTATGCATGGGTAGGGCAGTGATGTCTTCATCACCAATGGTAATGTGGCCAAAATCCGGTGGCACCAAACCCACTATCATGTAAAAGCAGGTGGTTTTACCCGCACCGTTGGGGCCGAGCAAGCCCACCACTTGCCCAGAGCTCACCGATAGGGATACATCTTCAATAACGCGGCGGCCTTTATAGCTTTTCGCGAGATTATGGGCTTTCAGCTGCTTCATTTATCACCCTTTTTATCAGCAGGTATTACGAGACGTACGCGCTCACCGGTTTCGCCCCCATCGGCCTCCACACTGCGTGTGGAAAGATGGTAAACCACAGTGGCGCCCTCAAAGGTGCGGCCATCGTTATTAATATAAGCGTTTTTGGTGAGGGTAATGGTGTCATTTTTTACGTCATAGCGCATAAATTCGGCTTGGGCATGTATTTCTTCGCCATCACGGAGTTTAGCGGGTTTGCCTTCTGCCTCCACCCGTTTTAGTTCCCCTTCTTTATCCACATAGAGTTTAATGTAATCCGCTTCCATGTGGCGTTGGCCTTGTTCTAGCTCTGCATTACCACGGTAAATACCCCAACCTTCCTCTTGGTGAAATTGGGCGGTATCTGCGGTGATAATGATATCTTCCTCGGGGGTATCTTGCGCTAACAAGGTGTGGCTGAATAACAGTAAACCAAACGCCAAGCGGGCAATGCGTGTGTTAGGGTGCAACATAGTGGCTCTCCACGGGCGTGAACAAATCCAATAGGCCAGTTTTTGCATCGGCTTTTAATCCGCCGGCGGTGGTGATGTTAGGCCCTTGTGTTATACGTACTGGCACAGGGCTGCGAATAAGCTCTTCCTTGGAATAGTAGGTTAAGCTTTCAGTGGCAATGGTGAAGTTTGTTTCTTCGAGCTGCTGTGCCAACACCTCACCGGTGAGGGTAAGGATGCTATTGGCCCCTGTGTAATGTGCGTGTTGGCTTGTAATGTGCCATTGTGGTTTTTTTTGTTGTTGGAAAATATGTACATCAGGCCGGATGAACTCAGTGGTGTTTTCAGCATCCTTTTCCACCAGTTCCTGGGCCTGCAATTCATATTCAATGAACCCCTGTTCCGTGAAGGTTTTACCGGAGATGTTTTCCGCAATAATAAGCGGGGCAAGTTTGGCTTTATCCTCTTCCATGGGCAGGCGCCCATCCCATTCGTTTAATAGCATAATGGCCAATAAACAAAGGGCGAGCACGCCAATAGCACTGAAGAGGCCGCTGCTTTTCACGGTAGGGTTTCTCCTTCACGGGCGGCGAGAATAATATCGCAAATATCCCTCACCGCTCCCATGCCACCTGAGCGTTGCGTGATTATGTGGGCGGTTTGATAAGCGCTACGATGGGCGTTGGGCACCGAAAAGGATAAGCTCGCCCACTGCAGGGCGGGCACAGCGGGCACATCATCGCCGGCATAGCCCACTTCCTCGGCACTAACGCCAAATTCTTGGGCAATGGCTTTAAGCACCACACTTTTATCATCGCGGCCTTGCACCACCTTGTGAAAGCCTAAATCGCTGGCACGCTTTTGCACCATGGGGGAATTACGCCCTGTGATGATGGCAAGCGTAATGCCAGCCTCACGTAAAAATTTTAACCCTTGGCCATCTAAGGCATGGAAAATTTTTAGTACTTCGCCTTCAGCATTAAACACCAAGCGGCCATCTGTCATCACGCCATCCACATCAAAGGCCATTAATTTTAAACGACGGGCTTTTTCACGTAGCTCATCATCATTAATACGGTATTGCACAGTTAAACCACCCCCGCTTTTAGTAAGTCGTGCATATTGAGTGCGCCCACTGGTTCATTGGCATCGTTAACCACAATCAATCCATTAATTTTGCGTGTTTCCATAAGGCTGAGTGCCTCTGCAGCAAGCATATTTGCTTTAGCCACCACTGGGCTTTTCGTCATCACCTTGTGAATAGAGGTATTTTGTAGGTCGAAAGAGGCTTGGTCAAAAACACGACGCAAATCCCCATCAGTGAAAATGCCGGCGAGGGTATTATCGGGGTGAGTTACCGCAGTCATGCCCAACCCTTTTTGGCTAATGGTAATAATGGCTTCACGCAAAGGGGTGTGAGTGCTCACAATGGGTAAGCGATCTCCGGAATGCATCACATCAGAAACCTGCAGTAATAAGCGGCGTCCTAAACTGCCACC
>CALEAR010000177.1 GCA_937943665.1 uncultured Alcanivoracaceae bacterium | reverse complement strand
ACACCAAGGTCCCCTGGGCTGCTTAAACCGTGGAAATAAGCACATTGGACACTAGCTTGTGGTGCTGTAAATAGAAGAAGCACCCGCAATAAAAACCACGGGGGTTAGCTTCTAACTGGGCAATGGTGTTAATGGCCCAGGCCTTTGGTGTGCCTGTGATGGAGGCGCCCGGCATACAAGCTATCAGTGCCTCTAAGGAAGTCAGGCCTGAGGTAGGCGTACCCACCACTGTGCTCACCAAATGTTGCACATTAGAAAAGCGCCTTAACTCGCAATCCTTTACCACCCTAACGGAACCCGCCACACACAGTGGTGAGATCTCCTCTGCTTGTAAGGCGGTGATCATACGGTTTTCAGCCAAATCCTTAGTGCTATGTAATAGCGCTTGGGCAAGGGCTTCATCTTCGGCGGTAGTGCTGCCCCGAGGGCGGCTACCTTTAATGGGCTCAGCCTGCAATGTGTGTGGTGTGGCTTTCAGCAATAACTCAGGTGAAGCGCTTAGTAGGCTGATTTGCTCCGTATGCACAAAGCATGCGTGCGGAGCAGCATGATGCGCCATTAGGGTGAGCCATGCTTGCCAGAGGGATGCCGCATCCTTAGGCCCTTCGGCCACAAAGGGTTGCGCCAAGTTTGCTTGCTGTTGGGGGTATTGGCGTAATAAGGCAATAAGCTGCGAAAGCTGCGCGGTGAATTGGGCCTCAGAGAGCCGAGGTGCGAAGGCTTTCGGTAAGGTGAAGGGCACCTTGGGCGCAGCAAGGGTGGCACTGCGTTGAATATGTTCAGGTAACACTAGGCCAAGAAAGGCGCCGGGTAGGCCCTCGCCGTGAGCAATGGAGTAGCCATGGTGGAGGGCGGCTTGTTCATAGCTAATGCCCCCAACAATGAGTGCTTCGGGGAACTTCTGCTGCCATTGCTGCGCTTGTGTTTGCAGAGCTGCAAGGGTATCTGCCGCCAGAGGCCAGTGCTGCCATTGGCTAACGTTACCAAGCACCCAAGGGGGGGAATCATAGAATGCAACATCAGGATGTTGGGCCATAAGTCTTTGGGCTAGTTGAAATAACGGGGTGGCACTCAGGCCAAGAAAGAAAGCTAGAGTTTACGCTTCTGGCTTCTTGTCGCCTAGGGTAAATCTCTAAAAAAATGGAAAGGTAAGTGTAACGGATTGTTACCCAAAGTAGCATAAGAGGAATGTGTATAAGGCACCTATTGCCTGAGCAGGAATATTGATTTTTTGTGAAGATGTATAAAAACAATAAGTTACGTGTAATTCTTAATGTTGTGTTAGCAATATTTAAGAAAAAACAAAACCGTTACACTTTGCTAATATGCTAAGAATCCATGCCGAAGAGCATCATTTAAACAACAATGATAACAATCAGGACATGCTATGCACCGGCTTAAGATGTTACCCCTTGCAGCCATCTTGGCGAGCTTGCCCATGGGGGGAATGGGCTTTGAGGTTTTAGATGATCAATTGCTTTCACGTGTAACTGCGCAGGAGGGCATCCGTTTTCATGTGGATGCCAACCTGTGGGTAGATATGGCCATTGAGGACACCACGGGTATACCCGCAAAAGAGGCACCGCGCACAGCAAGGCCTCCTTCGCCGACGGCTTTAACCGAAGCAGGTTTTGTTACTGTGCAGGGGTTATGGGTAAAAAGTGATGACATCACTGTGGACATGGAAGCTAGCAGAACCAAGGCGGGGGAGTGGGAGGGCCAATTGCAAATCACCGTGGATGTGGCCTCCCTTTTGCTCAGTGGCGGGCCCAATGGGTTAGTGCGTGTGGGGGTGGCAGGCTCTTCATTAACAGCCTGGCAAGAGAATGCCAATGTGCGGCCTGAGCATAGCCACCGGCGTTCTCCAACCCTTCATGAACGCGGGGAACATGCACTGGCAACGGCCAGTGATATTGCTGCCATTGGTGCTGTTCGAGTGCAAGATTTGGCGGCGCAAGTGGCACTCGGCGGGAAGCATAAACATTTTTTGCACCTCACGGCGGAAGATTTTCATCTTTCCATGGATCAGGTGGCCGTTATTGATGCCTCTAGTAGCAATGAAACGCACAATAAAGGCACGGTGGGCATCCAACATGTGGAAATAAGGCGCTTATCATTGGACACCAAGGTAGCCCTTGAGAATGAGGCCATCGTGGTTGAGGGGGAAGGTGGCCAGTTCGATGTGCTCTTAATGGGGGTGGGCACCGGCAGTTATGAAGGGTTCCACACCCACATGGGAGTGGATGCACCAAGCTCCCATGGCACCACAAAGGCACCCTGGTACACCATCGGTAACCTTTATTTATTAGATATTGATATAGCAGGCTCAGAGATGCGTATTAGCAACCGATGAGCAAGCGTAAGTTGGCATTATGAGGCAGCAAGCTTTTTCACTCTTTAACTCACTGTTACCCAAGGTAACGATTTTGTGCAGCTTTAAGAGTTGATTGCCTTTCACTATTTTTACTGATCAGGCAAGCATGGGTGCTCATATTTTATAATATGTAGCTAAATCAATGAATTACATGTGTTTTTTGGAGGTGAGATGAAATAAAATACTGTGGTTGTAACAAATGTTGCCGGAATGTTACATTCTTTACGTGCCCCGCCTCACAGTGGTGAGCGCAGGAATAACAAAAATGACGATTATAACAACACCTTTATAACAACACCTAATAATAGGGCTGGAGAACTACATGAAAGTTTTTAAGAAATTAGCACTCGCTGCAGCTGTTGCATCTGTACCTATGGTGGGTGTGGCCATGGAGCCACTTTCCGATGAGAATTTATCTAGCGTTACTGGTCAAGATGGTATTAGCATCGCCTTAGACCTTAACGCGCTTGATCTTAACGTTTATGTAGAAGATGCAGATGGTGTAGATGTAGACGGTATTGATGGCGCGGGTATGATCGCTATTCAAAATCTCCGTGTTGATACCGGTACAGGCCCCATTACCATCGATATTGATGCGGGTGGTAGTGCAGCATCTGCTGCTGGTGCAGAAACTGGTCTCTTGCAACTTGATATTAACCTTCAAGACCTAACCATGAGCGACGCAGAGGGTGATGCGTTTATCTTCGGCGTAGCGGGTACAGCTGCTGAAGATGTTAGTGGTAACCGTGCAGCAGCTGATGGTTGGGAGCGTGTGGATGGTGCGAAAGAGGGCGTAACCACCATCATGAGCATTGAAGAGCTAGCTTTAGGTGAAACAAGCCTCACTGTACAGCTAGGTCCTGAAGCTCAAAACTTCTTGAATATTGATGCAGATCCCATTGATGAGCTGGTGCTGGCTGGCTTCACATTGGATGATGCTTCAGAAGCTGGCGGTGGGCAACTCTTCACCGATAACATCACCATTAATAACATTGATATCAGTGGCACCACAGGTAGCATCACTGAAAACGGCTTGAAGCTAACCCTAGGTGGCCAAGAGGGCATGGATATTGCACTTATGGGGCTTGGTTTGGGTGAGCAAGGCCAAAGTGGCGTATTAGGTAACGTTTACGTGGATGGCCTTAACCTCGCTGGTAGTACTGTTACCATCTCTGGTAAGTAATAGCTTTTTCTTGCCATTGGCAGTAAAGCCCAAAGACCCGGTACGCCGGGTCTTTGCATTTGTGGGGGCTTTCTTATAAATTCGCCGAGTATTCTTTTTTTTTTTGTAATACAGAACGCTTAATCTCTTTTTGAGCTAATAAAAAAATATTAAAACAACAATAACTCCTTGTGGGCGACTAATGCGTATAAGTATCCGTTGGTTGGTTGGAAGGGCGATAAGCATACTAGGCCTTTCTAAGGTGGGGGTGGCTTCATGCTAGAGGTCATTCTTGGGGTTGCTTTGGTTTTTTTTGCTGCCACGCAAGTGGCCGAGGTGAAAGAACCAGAGCCAGGCGCCATTTTCTACGAACATCACATTAAAGATTCTCGTATTTGGGAGCACAACATTGCGCCCCAGCCCGTGTCTGATTTTCGTTTCAGCAATGTGGTGCGCCAGCAGTACGATTATTCTTGCGGTTCTGCCGCCATGACCACCTTGTTAAACCATTATTTGGGGCGTAACTACACAGAACGCCAAGTAATGGAAGGGTTGTTGCAGTTTGGTGAAACAGAAAAAATTGTACAGCGCCGAGGGTTTTCTCTGTTAGATATGCGCCGCTTAGCCACCGCCTTGGGCCATCCTAGTGGGGGGTTCCGTGCTAAGTTGGAAGATTTAAAAACCTTAGAGCATCCTGCCATTGTGCCCATTGATTACGCGGGCTTTAAACACTTTGTGGTGTTACGTGATTACCAAAATGGCCATTTTTATGTGGCGGATCCTGCCATGGGTAACTTAAGTTTTACTGAAACCTTGTTCGAGAAAATTTGGGATCAAAATGTGGTGTACATCATCTTCCCCGATGGCTATGAGCCTCAGGAGGATTTAGCGCTCACAGATTATGATCTTCGCCAGGTGGATGAACAAACCATTAGCCACCTTGCTATGTATGAGTTTGAGCCCTTTTCTCCGTGGTTAGAAAACTGGGCGGATAGGGCAGCCACTGTGGTACCAGTGCTTTGGGAAAACCCACAAACTGGAAAGGATGAACGATTGCATGTGCCCACTCGAACCTACATGCGAAGCAAGTAGTGAATGTGGATGCAAAACATTGGTGGCAATAATAATAAGATGGATAGTTGAATGAGCAAAACGCAGAACCACTTAATGCCCGTATTGTTGGGGGCCTCAGCCTTATTGTTCCATGCTCACGCCCATGGGGAGCAAGCGCAACAAGCTGCAGATGATAAAGAGGCCGCTCGCCAAGCGCTACAACAGCAAGAGGGGGATGCCTCATCAGAGGAAAACCTAGAGGAAGTTTTCCAAGCCACGGAAAAACAATATTCCCTATTGCGAGCAGGACAAATGTCCCTTTATTTCTCAGGGGATTACAGTTATTACCGTAACGATGCCATTGATATTGATGTGGGCGAGAACGGTATTACCCGCTTCCAAATTGAAAACGATGCCCAGCACGCCTTTGGTGCTAGCCTTTCCTTTGATTATGGTATTAAAGATAACATTACCTTTAATACACGGGTGCCGGTGCACTATAAGTATGATACGCGCCGTTCCAACCAAGAACCGGTGCTCGGGGATGTGAGTTTTGGCTTGCGTTGGCAGCCCTTTCCTGTGCGCCCAGGTGGCATTAATACCACGCTTTATTCCACCTTATCCACAGCCACAGGGGATAGCCCCTATGAAATTAACCCCAATAAAGATTTATCAGGCGGTAAGGGGTATTACTCACTGGGCGCGGGTGCCAGCTTCAGTAAGGTGATTGACCCTGTGGTGCTGTTTGCTTCCACAGGTTATACCTATGCCTTTAAAGCCACGGGGCTGAATCAACGACGTGGGCAAAGTAATCGTGTGCTCAATCGTGTGGAAGCAGGGGACAGTATTAACTTCTCCATGGGGCTGGCTTACTCCCTTTCTTACGAGGTGTCGGTGAGTGCTAGTTATCAGCAATCTTATAACTTTGCCTCTACGTTTTACTTTAATGATGGGGTGGGTAAATCACCGGATTCCACCACCAGTGTTATTAACACGTCTTTAGGTTTGCGAACCCCAAAAAATAGAATTGTGAATGTGAGTATGGGGTTTGGTTTAACCGAGGACTCACCTGATGTGTTGTTAGGGGTGTCCACGCCCATTGATATTTCAGGGCTAAAACCCGGTGCTTAATTCGTATGTAAAGATTTGCTCCCTGCTGCTTAGTGCAGCGGCCCTTCTCTGAGTTAGGCAATAAGAATGAAAAATAATATCAACCTAAGTGTGAGTCGTTTACTAAGGCCATGGGCATTGGCGGCCTTTGGCGGGGCAGGCTCAGCTTGCCACTAACATTGGCCCTGATATTCGAGCACTGAGCTTGGGTAACGCGGTAACAGCAGATCCGCCCGGCATTATGGCGGTGCATTATAACCCTGCGGGCTTGGCCAAATTAGATGGTCGCCGCATGGATCTGCAATTCTTAGCAGTGGATATGAATGTGCAGAGCAAGTTCAGTGCTCCGCCAGGGTATAACGTGTTTGGCTATTCCGATGATCCTGTGGTGTGCTCGGACCCAGCGGATAGCGGCTCCGATGTGTGCTACAACTTCCAAGAAAGCAAAAGCACCATTAAAGGGGTTTCTTTGTATTTGCCCGTGGTGAACGATGTAGTGAACTTGCCGCCAGGTCCACTGGTGGCAGGCCCTGTACCTTCTTTTTCCATTAAACCTGAGGGGTCTAAATTTACCTTTGCCACCGCCACCTATTTGCCCATGGCGGCGGGGTTTTACCGCGATGAGGATGACCCTGGTAGCTTTATGGGTAAACGTGTGGCCTTAAACCGCATTACTTATCTTTCCCCCTCTGTGGGGTATGAGGTAAGCGATACCCTTTCCATTGGTGCTTCCATTGGTTTTTCTTACCAAGGGGTGGCGTTAGAAACCGATTTCCGTACTCCCAACGAGCTTATGGGGTTTGCACGCATCATGGATGAAAGTATTTGTGCGCCCTTTAAGGGGGAATCTAACTTCGCCTTAGATATTTTGTTATTCGGTATTTGTAATCCCCAAGAAGGTTTGGGCCCCTTTAAGAGCTTGGCCAGCCTAGATGTGCAAATGGATCAGCGCTTTAGCCCTTCTTATAATTTAGGCATATTGTGGGAGCCGAATGATAGGTTTGCTTGGGGTGCTGTTTGGCATGCTCCCACCAAGGTGCATATGAAGGGGAAATACAGCATTAAGTATTCCAATGCGGCCAAAGAAACCATTAATGGCATTGGTAGCAGCCCCACCGGGCAAATTGCCTTGGCCGTTTTAGGTATTCCTGCTCGTATTGGTGATGAAGATACGGGCATGTTAAACATGGATCTCACCATGCCGGCGCATTTCCAAACGGGGATTAAATTTAAACCCATGGAAAAGTTACAGTTTAATATGGATGCCGTGTGGGTGGATTATAAATCCTGGGATGCCTTCAACTTCCAGTTTGATAGAACCAACGCGGCCTTATCCTTGGCGCGCTTATTCTCACCAGGCTCCACCAGTACTAGCTTGCGCTACCCTTTGGGCTTTCAAAGCACTTGGAACCTCGCTTTTGGTGCTGAATACAGTTTGAACGAGCGTATAGCTCTGCGTGCCGGTTTTGAGCCACGGGCCTCTGCCATTCCCATGAATAAACGCTCCCCCATGGTGCCCATTAACGATGCTCATTTATTTGGTGTGGGCTTGGGGTATCGTTGGGATAAAAACACAGAAATTGATTTAGCAGCGGCCTACTTGCACAGCAAGGATAGTATCCCCGCTAACAGTAGTACTGCGGCCAATAGTGAAGGCATAGGTAACATGGTGTATAACCCCTATGCGGGCTTGGATATTAAAACCAAAGCAGAAATTATTGTGCTTGGTTTAGCCTTTAGAACACGTTTTTAACGCTTATGAAAAGGGTTTTGTGCTTATTTTCCGTGTTGTTCCTAGGGGCCTGTGCTAAGGATCCCAATGCACCTGGTTTTTATTCCTATGTGGATGAAACAGGGCGCGTGCACACGGTGGAAAGACAGCCAAGCCAAAGTGCCAAAGCGGCTGACGCCGCGGAAGATGAGAAGGAGGCTTCCTCCACAGAGGAACAGCCCGCCGCACAGGCCACAGAGGTGATGGCAGAGCAAAGCGCTCATCCCTTCGGGCCCTTTGGCAAGCGCGTGACAGAAACCTCCACAGACGCTGATTACGCCATTGTGGGGGATGCTAGCCAACCTCCATCACAGGAAGATATAGAAACCCTGCTAGAGGAAGAAGATGAGCGTTTTGTGGTGTTTCCAGGAGCGGATGGCCAACTGGTGCGTCAGCGTTATGATGCTAATAAGGTGAAAGCTTACGACTTGGCTGAACGTGAGGCGCGGGCACAGCATGAGGATTTTCAATGGGTGCCTGATACCTATGTGGAAACCACCGTAGCCATTGATGGCCGCTGCTGTGCCCATTTAATGTCCCAAGCACAACCACTGCCTGTGGGTAGCAAAGTGGATGCCAGCTTTAGCGCCTCACAAGCGCAAGGTTTTAGCTTGGTATCAGAAGGGCCTCGTTGGCCCGTGCGTGTGTACGAGCTACCGAAGGAGGCTTCCGCTCTTGTGGTGAGAAGTTATAAAAAGCAAAAGCATTATTTACACCCGCAGCTATTATTTTTAAATGCTGAGGGAAAGCCAGAACTCCATGTGGGGAATGTGTTTAGTAAGCGCTACCCAGAAACATGGGCTCGCCACGGCTATGTGGAAGGTGTGATGGCGGTATCCCCCTCCATGCGTTACTTGTTGGTGTATTTAGCTTATGCAGAGGGCCAACAAGAGGCGCTCCCCTTTGAGGTGGAACCTGGCCATCAATTAAGTGTGAATGGCGTGGTGCAGCTACAATCATTGCAATAAAAAACAGAAAACAACAATTGATTTTTTTAGTGGCTAAAAGCCCAGTGTGGAGAACGTCATGAAACGCCTCTTTGAATGTTGGAAAGGTGCGCTTTTAATAGGCTTAAGCCTAGGATTAATGGCTTGTGATGGCAAAGAAGATTTTAGCGGCTTGGGGGCGGATGATTGCCCCATCGGCGCTAATTGCCGTGTGGAAGCAGCGGGTGATCTTTTAGTAGAGCTTAGCGGCCCAGTGGTGGGTGGCCTGGGTTATGTGTGCGGCAGCTCCTTAGAATATATTCGCCTTGAGGACACCGAAACCAGTAGAGGCTTAGAGGTGCCAGCCGGCATGGCTGCTTGTCCTGGAAATGCAGAGGAAATCACTTTTTACCTTGGCCGTGCCACCGATGGCGGCCACCATGTGGAACTCGGTAAGGCGTATTTGCCCGCCATGAGCCGAGTGACACTTAATACAGGGTCTGAGAGGGAGCTAGTGCGCTTAACCTGGGCCGATGTGATTGATAGCCCACGCCGAGCGGATGTGGCTTCGGTGGAGAATCATTTGGCCTTGCTTTCGCGCTTAGATGCTGGCGATGTACAGGGCGATTACATCCATGAGCCTGTTTCCTTTGCTCAATGCTTTAATGATGCCCTCGATAATGCCGTGGCCAATGAACAAGCGGATTTAAGCGCTCTCTCCAGTGCATTGGAAACCGGTGATTTATCAAGCTGGGAGGCACTCATTCAGAAAATAGAACAGGGAGCCATTGTTTCAAACGCTGGTGCCAATGTGTGTGAAGACTTTGTTAACACGGATAGCGGCCAATCCCCAGAAGATCTTAAAGCAAGCTTGCACTTCGCCATGAATGCCACGCGTGCAGGGAATATTGCGCTAAGTTATCAAGATCAGCGTTTGTTGGCGCTTCTTGTTAGCGATGAAGTGCCCTTAGCACCTAACCCTAATCGCTTAGGCCAGTTAGGGGGTGAGCTATTGGTGTTTCCCAACGGCGCTGTGAAAGGCTTTGCCACTGCTACTTTATTCAGTGGTGTTAATATTCGCGAAAATGAATCAGGTTTTATTTACCGTGATTTATTGGCGGTGAAAGCGGGCTCGGATCTTAGCCCCATCTCAGACAAGCTAGAACTTGATTTGTCCTTAAAGGGAAAGGAAATTTCTCCGCCTAAATTCCTCGCGGATATCACTGATGGGAATTGGATTTATGAAGATCCTGAACCCACGGACATAACGCTAACCGGTAAATTTTTATCATCCAGTGTTCTTGATGGGGTGGTGTGGGAGCCTCGAGAAGTTAATAAAAGCGATGTGGATATGATGTTTCCAGGGCTTAATTCGAGCAAGCACCCAAAAGGGGAGGAGCTAGGCCGATTCACTGGTGAATTTCTGGGTGCTTCGGTGAGCCAATTGTTGCAAGATCATTCTCAAGAGGCTGCACCTGTACGTGTGATACGCACTTCCTACGGTAGCACACAGTTGCATCAAGCGGTTTTTGATCAGCTAGCTGGGCAAACCTTCACATTTACCTTAATGCGTGGTTGTGCGGATGATGACGAGGATGGCTGTGTCTCTATTCTCGAAAATGATCATGCGAATTATCCCATTAGCCAACGCTTTGAAACGGATCTCTCTGTGGGGCAAGGGGGGGCCCAAGTGGGTGATGCGATCATTGAAATTGATGTGTACCAATTCCATAAGCCCTTGCTTGAACTTGAACTCAAGGTACAGGAAGCCGAAGGGCACTTATATGTTTATGAAACATCGAATACTTCACGCCCCGTGGGTTATGTGAGCCACACCCAACTGTATTCCGATGAGGGAGCTAGATTCCCTGAAAGCGCTATTTTTACCATTATTTTTGATGATGAGACCTTGTTAGAGGATGAGGATCGCGAGCACTTATACGGTATAGAAACTCAAGGTCGCTTGGATTTACGTTCCTGTGAAGGCAATGAAAACCGTTTTTATCGGTTATCGGATGCCAACTTCAAAAGCCAACAAAGCGCAGGGTGGGTGGGTAATTATTGGGCGTTGAAAGCCTTAGAGGAGGCTCGTAATAACTCAGATCAGGCGCTTAAAGAAGCCTTAGTGTATGCCCAAGGCTCCGCCTATATGCATTTTCAGAGCTGCCCTTAACTCAGGCCCCTAAGGGGCCTGCGCATCGCGTAGACTTTTAGCCAGCCCCTGAAGGGAAGAGGGGCTCAGTTCCGCGGCCTCCCATAAGGATTGGGAGAGTGCTATCACCTTAGGCGTTGCCACTGGGTATGCCGCTTCTTCGGGCAATTCTTCATGATCGCCGGTTTCACTAAAGATAATAACCACATCGGGCTGTAAATAACGCAAGTAGGAAGCATCCACCACCTTCTTTTCAGCAGCTAGGTGCTCATCTGCCAAGGTTAATCCAAACACGTGCTGTAGTGTTTTCACATTGGGGTGCTCCCCATGGGCATAATAGGTGCCATTATGATAAAAGAGCACCAATGCCGCCTTGTGGCTTTGAAGTTCCTTTTGTACGGCTTGAATAGTGCGATGGAACTGCCGCCATTGTTTTTTGGCTAAGCGCTCTTTACCAAGCAAATGGCCAATATCTAAATATTCTTGATGCACCTGATCCAACCAAGTTTCCTCTTGGCCTAACCACACCACGGGGGCAATGGCTTCTAATCCTGGTTCCCACAGGCGGAAAGCTTCCGTGGCTAAGAGCTGCTGGGGTTCGGCATCTTCCATGGCAGATAGGTTAAGCTCCCCGTTGGGGGAAACCCAAGGCTCATTTGTTGTGGCTAAGGCGTCTTCTGCCTCTAAATGCAAAAAGTAATCCTGTAGCCGTGGTTCCACGGGCAAAATAGAGGTGGGGGCAGGGCCT
>CALEAR010000176.1 GCA_937943665.1 uncultured Alcanivoracaceae bacterium | reverse complement strand
TGAGCAAGCGATTTTCCGAGGTCACTGCCACTTCACCGGTGTTAAGAATCATAAAGCAGCCGGTGCCATAGGTGCTCTTCACCATGCCCGGTTCAAAACAGGCTTGGCCAATTAAGGCCGCTTGTTGATCCCCTGCAATCCCCAAAATGGGCACAGGTGTCCCCAACCATTCGGTGGCGGTGTGGCCAAATTCATAAGCGCTATCGTGCACCTCGGGCAATAAATTAGCGGGGATATTAAAGAGTTTGAGTAAGGCTTCATCCCAACACTGTTGGTGAATATTAAACAGCATGGTGCGCGAGGCATTGGTGGCATCGGTGGCGTGCACCTTGCCTTGGGTGAGGTGCCACAGCAGCCAGGTATCAATGGTGCCAAAGGCCAGTTCCCCGGCCTCCGCCCGCTTACGCGCACCGGGCACCTTATCCAACAACCAAGCCAATTTGGTGGCCGAGAAGTACGGATCCAACAACAACCCTGTGCTGCGTTGCACCAAGGACTCGTGGCCCTCTTGCTTTAAGGCTTGGCACCACTCGGCGGTGCGTCTATCTTGCCACACAATGGCCTTGGCCACGGGCTCACCAGTGCTTCTCTCCCACAGCACTGTGGTTTCTCGTTGGTTGGTAATGCCCAACCCTGCCACCTGCTCCGCTGTGATACCGGCTTTTTGTAACACCTGCTGGCATAAGCGCAAACATTGCTGCCAAATTTCCATGGCATCATGTTCCACCCACCCATCCTCAGGGAAAAACTGGGTGAACTCCTCTTGCACCACCGCCACACATTCTCCTTGGCGGCCAAATAACATCACTCGGCTACTGGTGGTGCCTTGATCAATGGCCATGATGTAATCTTTTTGCATAACTACCTCTTATGTTGGCGTGAGGCCTGCTCACCCAAGGCATGCGTTTGTGTGGGCTTCACCGGCAAGCGCACCACAAAACGTGCCCCACCCAAGGGGCTTTCTGCGATACTCACACTGCCGCTGTGCCACTGTGCTATGCGCTTCACAATGGAAAGACCTAGCCCATAGCCCCCGCCCCCCCGCTGGCGGCTTTCATCCACGC
>CALEAR010000175.1 GCA_937943665.1 uncultured Alcanivoracaceae bacterium | reverse complement strand
ACTCAATGACTTTTTCACCAAGGCGCGGGCCGGGTGGAATATAGAGTTCTTGGGTGGCATTGCGCTGTTGGAATTCCACGCTGGCTAATTCTTCAAAGGCGCTGATACGGGCTTTGTTTTTCGCACGACGGCCTTTAGGATTTTGGCGTACCCACTCTAGTTCGCGTTCCACAGTTTTGCGGTGGGCGCTTTCAGCTTTAGCTTCTTGCTCAAGGCGAGCTTCTTTTTGCTCAAGCCAAGAGGTGTAGTTGCCTTGCCAAGGAATGCCTTCACCACGGTCGAGCTCTAGAATCCATTCACAGGAGTTGTCGAGGAAATAACGGTCGTGAGTCACGGCCACCACTGTGCCTTTAAACTCATGCAAGAAGCGTTCGAGCCACGCCACGGATTCCGCATCCAGGTGGTTGGTGGGCTCGTCGAGGAGCAACATATCAGGTGCGGAAAGAATTAAACGGCAAATGGCCACGCGGCGGCGCTCACCACCAGAAAGGTGTTTTACCTTGGCATCCCAAGGGGGTAGGCGTAATGCATCGGCCGCGATTTCTAGGTGGCGCTCAATATTGTGCGCATCTGCTGTTTCAATGATGGCCTCAAGGCGAGCCTGTTCTTCGGCGAGCTTTTCAAAATCTGCATCGGGCTCAGCGTAGGCGGCATAAACAGCCTCTAGTTGCGCCTGTGCTTCACGGATTTCGCTAATGGCTTCTTCCACCACCTCGCGCACGGTTTTGCTGTCATCGAGTTCGGGTTCTTGGGGGAGATAGCCAATTTTAATACCTGGCTGCGGCCTTGCTTCGCCAATGTAATCTTTATCCACTCCCGCCATAATGCGTAGCAGGGTGGATTTCCCCGCCCCGTTAAGGCCTAGTACGCCAATTTTGGCGCCAGGAAAAAAGGACAGGGAGATATCCTTTAAAATATGCTTTTGCGGTGGCACCACTTTGCCCACGCCATTCATGGTAAAAATATATTGAGACATAGCACCTATCGTTCCAACAAAGGGCCACAAATGGCCAATCCACAGGAAGGCTCTACGTTAGTGCAAACTGACGCATCTTAAAAGAGCTGTGTGCATAAATCCTTGCCTTTTAGGTATAGCGAAAAACCACACATTCTGCGAGTTTTCCCTCTGTGAATGATGTTAATGGCTGAGAAATTAGGTAGAATGTGTTGCTTTTACAATCACGGCAAGTTTAGCCAGTAACCTGAAGGGCCTACCATGTTCATTAAAACCTCTCTTGCGGATTACGATTCCGAAATTTATGCCGCCATTAAAGGCGAAGAACAACGTCAAGAAGATCATATTGAACTGATTGCTTCTGAAAACTATGCATCTCCCATGGTGATGGAAGCACAAGGATCAGCATTCACCAATAAATATGCCGAGGGTTACCCTGGCCGTCGTTACTATGGTGGTTGTGAATTTGCTGATAAAGTGGAGCAACTTGCTATTGATCGTGCGTGCGAGTTGTTCGGTGCTAAGTATGCTAACGTTCAACCCCACTCGGGCTCCCAAGCCAACGGCGGCGTTTTCTTAGCGTTGTTACAGCCAGGTGATACAGTGCTAGGTATGAGCTTGGCGCACGGTGGGCACCTCACTCACGGTGCTGCGCCTAACTTCTCTGGCCGTACTTATAATGCTGTGCAGTACGGTATCGATACAGAAACTGGCCTCATCGATTACGACGAAGTGGAAAGAATGGCGCTTGAACACAAGCCCAAGATGATTATCGCTGGTTTCTCGGCTTATTCTCAGCACTTAGATTTTGCTCGTTTCCGTGAAATTGCAGACAAAGTAGGGGCCTATTTGTTAGTGGATATGGCGCACGTGGCCGGTTTAGTGGCGGCAGGCGTTTATCCAAGCCCAGTGCCCCATGCTCACGTTACCACCACCACCACTCACAAAACCTTGCGTGGCCCACGCGGTGGTTTGATCTTGACCAACGATGAAGATCTGGCCAAGAAGATCAACTCTGCAATTTTCCCTGGTATTCAGGGCGGCCCCTTGGTGCACGTGATAGATCGGAAGAGCACACGTCTGAACTCCAGTCACCAGATCTGATCTCG
>CALEAR010000174.1 GCA_937943665.1 uncultured Alcanivoracaceae bacterium | reverse complement strand
AGGCGCCCACCACCGCCATATGCGGCCGGCTAGTGCGCCATAAAAACAATAGCACCGATAAAAGCACCCCAAGCACAATACCCACCTCCACCCCAAAGAAGAGCACGCCCACCATGGTGGCCGCTTGGGCAAAAAAATCCTGCTTAGAGTAGGCCCAAGTACGCAGTAAGGAACGCCCATCCACTAAACTTAACACTGCCACAATAATGGTGGCGGCCAACACCGCGTGGGGTAAGTAATAAATAAAGGCAGTGAAGAACAAGGCGGTGATACTAATGCCCACGGCGGTGAACACACCGGCCATTTGAGTTTGTGCGCCGGCATCATCGTTCACCACGGAACGGGAAAAGCCCCCCGTTACTGGGAAGCCACCGCTCAATGCGGAGGCAAGGCTAGCAGTACCTAAGCCCACAAGCTCTTGATCTGGATGAATGCGCTGACGCCGTTTAGCGGCCAAGGTTTGTGCCACTGAAATAGATTCCACAAACCCCACCAAGCTAATTAGCAAGGCGGCGGGCAATAAGGCTTTCACCGTGGCCATATCCCACTGTGGCACGGTGAAGGCAGGCAAGCCCCGCGGCACCTGACCCACCACTTTTACGCCTTGGGCCACTAGGTCCCATTGCCACACCACCCACACCGATAAAGCAATGGCAAACACAGGGCCAAAGCGTGCTAGCCACTCACTGGTGCTAGCAGCCACTCCCCGTGCCGTTAAAAAGGGCGCCAACCCACGGCGAGACCACTGCAAAAATACCAAAGCCCCAACACCAATCACCACAGTGGGCCCATGCAGTTGGGCTGCGTGATGCCATAAATCAGGCAACAGGCTAAGCAGGGTTTGACCGCTCATTTCAATGCCTAATATATGTTTAAGTTGGCTAAGGGCAATGAGTATGCCTGAGGCGCTAATAAAACCTGAAATCACAGGATGGCTAAGAAAATTCGCCAGGAAACCAAGGCGTAATACCGCCATGACTAACAGAATGCCCCCGGATAAGGCCGCTAACACCATGGCACCTTGCACGTAAGCGGCAGAACCTGGAGCAAAATGAGGCTCTAGGGCAGCAGCTGTCATGAGGGAAATCACTGCCACAGGCCCCACCGCCAGGGTGCGGCTGGTGCCAAAAACCGCATATAACACCAAGGGAGCAATACTGGCATAAAGCCCCACCACCGGCGGCAACCCTGCAAGCATGGCATAGGCTAGGCTCTGGGGAATGAGCATTAAGGTTACAATAACGGCGGCGAGTGCATCCTTAGCAGCGAGGGATGCCTTGTATTTAGGTAGCCATTGCAACAGCGGGATCCATTTAAACAACGGTTATGCCTCGGTATCGGTTAACCACTCACGGCCTTTCAGCATCAAATCAAAATAGATATTTGGCATCCACACCGCTTTAATTTGCCAATTAAAGCGCCTTGCCACCGTGGGGTTAAGCGGAAACGTGGGCATTAACTTGCCTCCATAGCCAAACTCCGCCAATACCACCTTGCCTCTTTCCACCGTGAGTGGACAGGCGCCATAACCATCATATCGAGCCTTTAGGGTTTGATGCTGTAAAAAGGCCAACAGGTTTTTCGCCACTATGGGAGCCTGTTTGCGCACGGCAGCGGCGGTTTTAGCATTCTCTGTGCCCGCCACATCCCCCAACGCAAACACATTAGCATAGCGCACATGCTGCAAGGTGTGAGGATCCACATCCACCCAACCTTCCGCATTAGCTAACACACTATGGCGAACAAAACGCGGCGCCTGCTGTGGAGGCACCACATGAAGAAAATCAAAATTCACCTCTTGGGTATCCACCACCTCGCCCCCTTGTAATACCTCAAAGGTGGCCACTTTTTGTTCGCCATCCACGGCCACTAAATTGTGTTCATAATGCAATTGCGCCCCATAACGGCGCACATAACCCATTAGGGGAGGCACAAAATCCGCCACACCAAACAGGGCTTGACCGGCCAAATGAAAGTGCACCTTAGTATTTTTCAGTACGCCTTTCTTTTGCCAATAATCACAGGAAAGGTACATGGCCTTTTGCGGTGCTCCCGCACACTTAATGGGCATAGGGGGCTGAGTGAATAAAGCATTCCCCCCTTTAAACTCTTGCACTAACTGCCAGGTATAGGGGGCCAAACCCACCTGATAATTCGAGGTAACCCCGTTTTTTCCTAAGGTTTCGCGCAGGCCCTTAATAGCATCCCAATTTAACGTCAGGCCTGCCGCCACCACCAAGGCACGGTATTTCAATAGGGAGCCATCCTCTAACACCACTGCCTGTTGTTCTGGCTCAAACCCCACCACAGCCGCTCGCACCCAATGGGCCTTTTCGGGAATACAAAGGCTCATGGGGCGCTCTGTACGAGCGCGGCTAAAAATACCGGCGCCCACTAAAGTCCACCCCGGTTGGTAATAATGCAGTTCACTAGGCTCCACCACCGCCACTCGCAAAGAAGGGCTGCGCTTTAACAAGCTAGCAGTGGCCGCGCAGCCAGCGGCTCCCCCTCCCACCACCACCACATCAAACTGTTCTTCACAGGGCTGCGCCGTGGGGGCTTCCTCCATGGGCCCTTGTTCCCAACGGTGCATTAAACGTGCCTGCATGCCGCTTAAATCATAGCCCGCCGCTTTAGCGGCCGCTTGAATCGCCTCGGGGGAAAGCCGCTCTGCCTGCGATAAGGCCCACAAGCTTGTGGAACGAGTGCCTGTGCGACAAAAAGCCAACACTGGGCCCTTCGCCATGTGCAGCAGCTCGGCAAAGTCTCGCACATTGTCATCACGAATATTGCCGGATTCCACCGGGAGATGGTAATAAGCTAAACCGTGCTCCTGCGCTGCCTGAGCAATGGCATCACTGCTAGGCTGTCCTTCACCTTCCCCATCGGGGCGATTATTCACAAGGGTTTTGTAGCCCGCCGCCGCAATCGCCACTACATCTTCCGGCTGAATTTGTGGCGCCACAGATATAAAAGGAGTGATGCGCTTAATGAAATCCATGGTGATTCCTTTATTAGAATTTATTAAGTGGAATTTTAAGGTACTGAATGCCGTTATCCTCCGGCTCAGGCATATTACCCGCTCTCATGTTCACTTGCACTGAAGGGATAATCAAACGAGGCATGGATAAGGTGGCATCTCGGCGATTGCGCAATGTTACAAAGGCCTCTTTAGTGACCCCTTGATGAATATGCACATTCCCCTCTTTCTGCGCCTTCACCGTGGTTTCGCACTGATACTCGGTACGCCCTGGGGCTTTATAATCGTGGCACATGAACATGCGATAGTGCTCGGGCAAAGCATAAATTTTTTGAATGGAATCATAGAGCTGGCCTGCATCTCCGCCGGGGAAATCACAACGGGCGGTGCCATAATACGGAATAAAGAGGGTATCCCCCACAATCACAGCATCGCCGATGACGTAAGTCATGCAGGCTGGCGTATGGCCAGGAGTATGAAGGGCTTTGGCTTCCAACTCACCAATACGAAAGGTATCGCCATCGTCTAATAACAAGCCAAATTGGCTGCCATCACGGGCAAAACGGTGATCCTCATTAAACCACTCCCCAAACACCGCCTGTACTTCAGTGATATTGGCG
>CALEAR010000173.1 GCA_937943665.1 uncultured Alcanivoracaceae bacterium | reverse complement strand
GCCTTGGGCATCTTCGGGGACTTCTTGCACCAAGCGGGCAATCTTTAGCCCAGGGCTGTGCTCAAGGTGGCCCTCATCAGGTACAATATCGCCGGCAATCACTTTCATTAGGGTGGATTTGCCCGCCCCGTTGCGCCCCACTAAGCAAAGGCGCTCGCCTTTTTCCACAATGAGGTTAACGTTGTCTAATAGGGGGGCGGCACCAAAGCTTAAGCGAATATTGCGTAAAATCAGTTGTGACATACTAGCCCTAGTTGATGAATGAAAGCCGTAGTTTACCACTGCTTGAACGGTAACGCTTTGTTTCGAGCTCATCCATATACCGCATAAGGCATGATTTATGTTAACCCATTACCAGGTGCGTCGGCGCCCTATTAAACAGGAGCTGCAAGCGCCTCACTTATCCCCTTTGTTGCGACGCATATTAGCTGCTCGTGGTATTGCGCAGCCGGAAGAGGTGTCCTTATCGTTAGCGGATTTACCCGTCATACCATTGCCTGATGAAGAAAAAGCCGTGGCGCTATTACTTGAGGCGCTGGCTGAGCAAGCAAACATTGTTATTGTGGGCGATTACGACGCCGATGGTGCCACTGCCACGGCGCTGTTAGTGCGCGCACTGGGTGCTTTTGGATTTCGGCGGGTGAGCTATTTTGTACCGGATCGCTTTGAATACGGTTACGGATTATCCCCCGCCATTGTGCAAGCGCTGCAGGAACAGGGGGGCGCTGATTTAATTATTACGGTGGATAATGGCATTGCCAGTGTGGAAGGGGTAAAGGCCGCCCAAGGGTTAGGCATGAAGGTGTTGATCACGGATCATCATTTACCGGGGCAACAGTTGCCCCCCGCGCAGGCTTTAGTGAACCCACGTTTGGTACCAGAGGGGCCGGGGCAACATTTGGCGGGGGTGGGGGTGGTGTTTTATTTGGTGGCTGCTTTGCGCCGTGCTCTGCGTGAAAAAGGTGATCCTGCGGCACAGGTGAACATTGGCCAGTGGTTGGATTTGGTGGCCTTGGGCACGGTGGCCGATGTGGTACGGTTAGATCACATCAACCGGATTCTGGTGGAACAAGGGCTCAGGCGTATTCGCCAAGGGCGCACCGTGGCGGGAATCAATGCGTTGTTGAGGGTGGCTGGCCGCCCACCACAGGGGTTAAGCGCGCAGGACCTTGGGTTTGTGCTCGGGCCACGACTTAATGCGGCAGGTCGGTTAACGGATATGGGGCAAGGTATACGCTGCTTAATTACCGATGATGCACAAGAAGCGCAGGTATTAGCGGAGGCCTTAGATGCAATTAATCGTGAACGTCGCCACATTGAGCAGGGCATGCGTGAAGAGGCTCTGGCACAGGTAAAACGTTGGCAAAAAAATAACTTGCCTCCCATTGCGTGTTTGTATGAGCCCCATTGGCATGAGGGGGTGGTGGGCATTGTGGCTGCACGCGTGCGTGAGGCCATCCATAGGCCAGTGTTTGCGTTTGCCCCAGCGCAAGCAGCAGGTGTGATCAAAGGCTCAGGACGCTCCATTGCAGGCTTGCATATTAAAGATGTGCTTGAACGGGTGGCCGCATTGCATCCTGGGCTGCTAGAAGCCTTTGGGGGGCATGCCATGGAAGCGGGTGTTACCTTGCGCCAAGAACGGCTACCTGAGCTGCAGCAAGCGCTTAAATCTGCGGTGCTAGAGATGGTGGATCAAGAGGCTTTTCAACCCGTGATTCATACGGATGGTACCCTCAGCGAAGCGGATATTAACCTGCAAACCGCCCAAGAGGTGTGCTACGCCTTCCCTTGGGGAGTTGGCTTTGAGCCGCCCACCTTTGAAGGAAAGTTTGAAGTGTTGAATCATCGCATCGTGGGCGAGAAGCACCTAAAGTTCACCTTAGGATTACCTGCTCGCCAAGGGGTGGTGGATGGCATTTTTTTCAACCCGCCGCAGGCGCTGTTATCTCATGATTTCACTAACATTTATGGCGTTTTTCGGCTAGGAGTGAATGAGTGGCAGGGGCGTCGTAGTGTACAATTATTGTTCGAGCATTTAGAAGCGCGATAAGATACACAAGACAGTTAGCGTGTTACTGATTTCCTTCATGCAAGTATGACAAGTTTAGGGATTATGGGTAGCATTGCTTCTTTCGTATAAGCTCAAAAGGCATGATTCTAATAAGGGAGATCCCCGATGAAAACCATACATAAACATCGTTTAGCTGCGGATAACGAAGTACAACTTATTAAGCTATCGCCAGAAGGCATAGTACGAGAAGTGGAGTTTGTGCAGCAGGAAAGAGCCATTTACATGTGGGTGGAAGTGCCCGCCGGTAGTGTAATTGAGAGTAATTTAGTTGAGCGTAGTTTCCGGGTATTTCGCACGGGGGATGGTATCCCAGATCATGCTGAGTATGTGGGCACCACTCTGGATGTGTTTACGCCAGAGGCTTACCACGTATACGAACTCACTGAATAATTGACACGGTGCAAAAGGCACATTGTTAGGAATAAGTAATGGAAGTTAATCCGTTTAAAACCCAGTTAGTTGATCTCAAAGCGCGTACTGAAGCGCTGAGGGGGTACCTTTGACTATGACCTTAAGCAAGAACGTTTAGCGGAAGTTGAACGTGAGCTTGAGGATCCAAGCGTTTGGGAAGATCCAGAACGGGCACAATCCTTAGGTAAGGAACGTGCTCAACTGGAAGCGGTGGTCAATGCCCTACGGAGTCTTGATAGTGGCTTTGAGGATGCCGATGCGATGTTAAGCCTTGCCCTAGAGGAAGAGGATGAGAGCCTGCTAGAGGATTTAGCACAGGAGCTCGCACAGCTTCAGCAGCAGGTTGAGGTGTTGGAATTTCGTCGCATGTTCTCGGGCGAAATGGATGCCAACAACGCGTATCTCGATATTCAGGCGGGCTCTGGGGGGACTGAGGCCCAAGATTGGGCGGAAATGCTATTACGCATGTACTTACGTTGGGCGGAAAGTAAAGGCTTTACCACCGAGCTCATCGAGGTATCCGGTGGCGATGTGGCGGGTATTAAGAGTGCCACCGTACACGTGAAGGGTGAATATGCGTTTGGTTGGCTGCGCACCGAAACGGGGGTTCACCGCTTAGTGCGTAAATCTCCATTTGATTCTGGTGGCCGCCGACACACTTCCTTCACTTCTGTGTTTGTTTCTCCTGAAATTGATGACAACGTGCAAATT
>CALEAR010000172.1 GCA_937943665.1 uncultured Alcanivoracaceae bacterium | reverse complement strand
CCCCCAGCGTGGTTACTTAAAAACCCTTCAGGAGTGATTTCATCTCGATGCTCTTCACCGCGCTGATTCACCACATCAAAGCCATCACCAATGGCCACGGCTTTCACCGCATTAATGCTCATCATGGCCTTGGCTAAATCCGCATCCAGTTGATCGAACACAGGCTCGCCCCACCCCGCTGGCACATTCTCTGCATACACTTGCACCTTAGCGCCAATAGAGGAGCCTTCTTTGCGCAGCTGATGGATCAGCTGTTCTAGGCTTTCAAGCTTTTCCACATCTGGAAAGAAGAAGGGGTTATCATTAACCACCGACCAATCAAAGGTTTCTGCCACCACGGGCCCAATTTGCGTTACACCGCCATAAATGCGAATACCATAACGCTCAGCTAAAAACTTTTTAGCAATGGCACCGGCAGCCACACGCATGGCAGTTTCACGGGCTGAGGAACGCCCCCCACCACGGTAATCCCGAAAGCCATACTTTTGCGTATAGGTGTAATCTGCATGGGCAGGACGGAAGGTGTTGGCAATATTAGCGTAATCCTTGGATTTTTGATCCGTGTTTTCAATGATTAAGCCGATGGCGCAACCGGTGGTTTTGCCCTCAAACACGCCGGATAAAATCTTTACCTTATCTGGCTCTCGGCGTTGTGTGGTGTAGCGGCTAGTGCCAGGCCGGCGGCGATCCAATTCCTGTTGAATCTCTTCCTCTGAAATGGCAATGCCCGGAGGGCAACCATCAATAATGGCACCCAAAGCAGGGCCGTGACTTTCTCCAAAAGTAGTAACTCTAAATAAGCTTCCAAAGCTGCTGCCAGCCATTTTGTTCTCCGGCGTTAATCATTAAACAGTGCAAAGCACTCTCGTTAAGTGAATAAGTGGGCGTATTCTAGCAGTTGTTGGCGCGTTAACATAAAAGCGCCTTCGCCGCCGCGCTCAAACTCTAGCCATAAAAAAGGCACTTGCGGCCATTGCTTTTCCACCGCGGGCCAGGAATACCCCACTTCCACCACCAAAAAGCCCCCTTCCGACAGATGTTCTGCAGCTTGGGCTAATAATTTTCGGGTGAAATCCAACCCATCTTCCCCTGACGCTAAGGCAAGCTCAGGTTCATGGGTATATTCTTGGGGCAAATTCGCCATTTCCTGGGCATCCACATAAGGCGGATTGCTAATTATCACATCATAGGGACCTTGAGCCACTGAGAGCCCATCGCCCAACAGGGGAAACACCCGTTCCTCCATGTGGTGCAACGCCACGTTATGCTCGCACACGGCAAGGGCATCGGTGGAAATATCAATGGCATCCACTAAGGCATTGGGCAAGGCATAAGCCGTGGCAATGGCAATACAACCACTACCTGTGCACAAATCCAGCACCCGTAAAGGGGCCTCTGGGTCCCTTAACCAGGGTTGAAACTGTGCTTGCACCACCTCGGCCAAAGGGGAACGTGGCACAATCACCCTTTCATCCACATAAAAAGGCAAGCCACAAAACCAGGCCTCTTGGGTTAAATAGGGTGTGGGAATCTTTTCGTTCACTCGCCGTTGCAATAACGCAATAAAGCGTTGTTTTTCTGAGGGTAACAAGCGAGTTTGAAGTAGCTCCGGCTTTACCTCCCAGGGCAAGTGCAAAGCATGTAACAACAGCGCTAAGGCTTCATCGTGCTCATTATCTGTACCATGGCCTAAAAATACCTGGCCCGCACGTAGAGTACTTTGCCCCCAGCGCAAAAAATCCCCTAAGGTGGATAAATGTTCAAAGGCTTCTGCCGCTTGTTCTTGAGTTAACACTGTTTCATCCTGTGCCATAAACCATGCAGGGTAGCATAAGCACCCCATGCACCAAATAAAAAACTGCCTTATAAAGTTTACACTTCCCCACCGAAGACTTTATATTGAACGGCTATGTACTTGGTTTAAAGCAAAAAAACAACCGTTGCACCGAGGAATGCATTGTGAAACTTCATCACCAGATTTTTGCCGCCATTGTGCTCGCGGCTATTGTGGGCGTTATCCTTCCCGAAGATAGCCACATTGTAAACCTTCAACTATTGGCACTTTTTGATGGAATCGGGAAAATATTTCTAAACGCCTTAAAGATGCTGGTGGTCCCCCTCATTGTTACGGCCATTATGTCGAGCCTAAATAGTGTGGGCAAAGAGGATAACCTCGGCCGCACCGGATGGAAAATAGGGCTATTCTATGTGCTCAGCAGCGCCTTGGCCGTTACCATTGGGTTAATGATTACAAACCTAATTCGCCCTGGCATTAGCCATGGGGAGCCCGTGCGCGAGCAGCTTGGTTTAGTGGCAGATCCCACCGTCGTATTAGAGAAGGTACAAGATCACGCCGCCAGTGATTTTGCCCAAATTGTCTTCCAGTTCTTACCCCCTAACCTTTTCGAAGCCGCCGCCCAAGAGCAAATGCTTGGTTTGATTATGTTTTCGCTGCTGTTTGGCTTTTATATGCAAAAAGTGGGGGGCGATGCCGGCAAGTATTTACGGCACACCATTGATGGCATTTATGAAACCATGGTGAGCATCACCATGTTGGTGATCCGCTTTACTCCCATTGGTGTCTTCGGGTTAATTGCAAGCACAGTGATGCGCACAGGTTTTAGCGCCTTGGTACCACTGCTGTGGTTCTTTATTACCGTACTCCTTGCCTTGGCAGTGCATGCTTTTGTAGCACTTCCCCTAGCCATTCGCCTAGTGGCCAAGCGCTCACCCTGGCGCTTGCTTAAAGCGGTGACCCCAGCCCTACTCACTGCCTTTTCCACCTCTAGCAGTTCCGCCACACTGCCACTTACCATGGAGTGCACAGAACGTGGCGCTCGAGTACCCAAGAAGTTCACCAGCCTAATGCTGCCCTTAGGCGCCACCGTGAATATGAACGGCACCGCCCTGTATGAATGTGCGGCGGTTATTTTTATTGCCCAAGCTTATGGGTTAGATTTAAGCCTTGGCATGCAAATCACCATTGTCTTCACCGCCATGATCACCTCCATCGGGGTGGCAGGCATTCCTGCCGCTAGCCTAGTGGCCATCACCTTGATTCTTGGTATTGTGGGATTACCTGCAGAGGCCATTGGTTTAATTTTAGTCACCGACCGTATTCTTGATATGTGTCGTACCTCAGTGAATATTTGGGGTGATGTGGTGGGCACAGTGCTCATTGCCCGCAGTGAAGGGGTGGAAGAAATTCTACAGCCCATCGAAGAACATAAGAGTTAAGAAGGTATTTATGTCGCGTCATAGCCAGCATATTGTTGTCATTGGAGGGGCCTCTGGATTAGGCCGAGAACTGGTATTGGAAGCCAGCCACAAAGGCCATCGCATTGCATTCCTCGATATCAACGATATTCGCGCCAAACAGCTCGGCCAAACGCTGGCGGATAACAACGTGGAATACATTTACCAACACTGCGATATTCGAGAAGAAGAAGCCTGCCGCCGAGCATTAGAACGCATTGCCCACCGTTGGGGGCATATTGATATGGTGATACAGGCAGCAGGTGTGGCCAGTGCCGGCCTAGTGGAAACCATTAGCCGCGAGCACTGGTTAGAGCAGTTGAACACTAACTTGCTCGGCACGGTGAACGTGAACCAAGCGGCCTTACGCATTATGAAACAGCAGGGCCACGGGCACCTAGTGAATGTGGCCGCTCTGGTGGGCTTGCTCCCCACACCAAGCTTAAGCAGCTACGCTGCCACTAATGCGGCCATTATTGCTTACACAGAAAGCCTTTATACAGAACTGGAACCCTTAGGCATTCATGTGAGCTTGGTATGTCCTGGGTTTTATAAAAGCCATTTAGATGAACGCCTTTATACAGCGGATCCTATCGCTCGTGCGCGCTTTACTCGCTTATTACAACGGCCGGATTTACCCACGGATGAGGTGGCACGTCGCACCTTCAAGCAACTAGAAAAGCGGCGCTTTTTGATCCTCCCCCACCCTAATAGCGGTGTACTGTTACGGCAAAAGCGATGGTTTCCAGCGCGCTTTTACCGCTCCTTAAAGGAATTAGCTCAGAAGGTGCGCCCCACGCCCTAGGGGTGCGCTTTTAGTAACCTTAAGGTGGCCTGATAATCCTCTTCTAGCACCACTTCCACTCGTTTAGCTAACAAAGCCGCCAGTTTTTTACCCACCAGTGGCACCGAGCAATGGATGGTGAGAGCCACCTCTTGTTCACAAGCACTATCACCCAAGGCGTTAAGCACCACCTGCCCTTCGATCTTCGCAGGGGCACCTGCCATGCTCACATAATAGCGCCCCAAGTAAGGGGCTTCGCCCTCGTTTTGCCACACAAACTCAGTGGAAAGCTCCGCAGTGCTCCCAATAAAGCCACGGGCAAACGCAGGGATGCGGGATAAATCCACCTCCATGCGCCGCACAATATGCACCACAAAGCCCTCTGGGGTTTGTTCACAACGTTGGAAGCGATAATCCTCCACCCCTAAAAGACGAAAGCGCTCTTCATAAAAGGCTTGGCTAGTAAGACGGTTTAAAAAAGCCTGGGCACACAGTGGGTATTGCCGAGTTTGCTCAACGCGCATGGCTCGCATCCTTAGAAAGACAAAAATCAGGCATAAAAAAACCCTTGCGACTCAAGGGTTTAATGTGGCGGAGAGGGAGGGATTTGAACCCTCGATACGCTATGAACGTATACCCGCTTTCCAGGCGAGCGCCTTCAGCCACTCGGCCACCTCTCCATTTGAGGGCGCAAATATAGCCCACCCAAAAACGGAGTGCAAATAATTTATGATTCTTGTGGTGTTCTTGCATAATAAATAGCCGAAAACACGGTTGTGATCTCCCCTGCTTGGTTATAAACCTTCACTTCCACCTGTAATTTGGCCCTGCCGCGCCGTTGAATGCGGCGGCAAAATAAATCCCCGTTCACCCCTTGCACCTCCACTTGTGCCGCCGTTAACAGGGGAATTTGATAATGCATATTGCTATTCACCGCCACCACATCCACGGTGCGCCCCGCCACCTGCTCCGCCATAAGCGTGGTGAGGGCCCAACCTCCCAAGGTACACAGGGCCACTTGGCTGCCAGCAAAAAAGCTTCCTTTATCATTGCTGTTCACTGCCAGTGGGGCTGTGAGCTGCAACCTATGCTCCTGCCAGGTTTGCAACTCAAAGGCCGTATGCTTTGCCAAGGGAATATGGTGATGAATGCGTTGGGTTAATGCTTGCAAGGCCATTATGCCATCCTACACAGGGAAGTGACGCACGTAATCCTGAGGATCCGTGGGAGGAATATTTTTAATGGAGCCTGCCGGTGTTCCTAAATAAATAAAGCCCACGATATGATCTTTCTCGGCAAACCCAAGGGAACGTTTCACATGAGGGTGCATGGCCATGGCACCGGTACGCCACATGGCGCCAATGCCCAAGGCATGGGCAGCCACCAAAATATTTTGTGCTGCCGCCCCTGCTGCTAGCACTTGGTCGATTTCTGGGATTTTGTGATCTTCAACAATTTCTGCCACCACTGTGATGATACAGGGGGCCCGCAAGGGGCGAGTGCGTGCTTTTTCTTGCTCCTCGGCGCCAAGATGGGGATC
>CALEAR010000171.1 GCA_937943665.1 uncultured Alcanivoracaceae bacterium | reverse complement strand
CCACAAACTTCTTACTAAAATGCTTGTTCGCTGTACGTCCACCCAACTTAATATTACAAGCTAAAAGTGCATCATCTTGGCCAGCAAAGAAACGTGGCTTTAGTTGTTTGATAAAGTACATATCCCTTGGCTTTAATGCCTCTGGAAGATGTATCACTAAATCCACATCCCCAATCTGCTTAACAAGCTTATTGATATCGGAAAAGCTTGGTCGTTTTCCACTAAAGTACACCTTATCCACATGAAAACAATGTAAATACAGTTCCTTCATGTGTTTTGGTATAACCACCTCTATAGACACGTTTGGTAAATGCTTTTTGACTTCACGGAAAAAAAATGAAGATACAAAGGAATCTCCATATTTAGCATCCCAACGAACCACTAAGATACGTTTAATACTCTCCGTTGTGCCACCCGCAAGTGGTTGATCAAACAACCATACTGCTAAGTTTCTGCGAATGGCATCACGAGCCACACTAAAAAATCGAATAAGTTTATGCATTTAAACGCTTCTCAGGATCCTTTTTATTCCAAGCTATAGTAACTAACCCATAGGTGAAGTATGTATATAAAAACAACACATTTCTATGTTCTAATGGAACATCTGTTAAACCACATAAAATAATGGCCAAAGGGAGCAAATACGCAAAAGGAAGCACACTATGCTGAGCACCTAAAACGAACAGAGGCACCCCTAAAACTATCAGCAAGCTCACCAACCCTATTATCCCCCTTAACATCATATTTTGTAGGTATTGGTTGTGAGCATGGTAAAGCCAACGCTTTACAATCACTTCTGGCATCAAACCATCTTTGTATTGCTGCTTTTTAACTTGTGCAAAATTATCGCTTCCCACACCAATGATGGGATGCTCTTTAAAAGCTAGCCAAGCACTTTTCCATGCAACCACCCTTAGCCCCCAAGAGCTATCATAGTTTTCCGCAGAAAGTAGTTGTAAATCTCGTTTACCTTGATTTACTCTCTCAAGAAAAACCTCATCCTTAACTAAAAACACGCCTGCAACAAAACACGTTAGCAGCATGAGTATTGTTGCCCTAAAAGCATACTTTCTTAACAAATGAAAAAAATAAAACGCACTTACAACTATTAAAGCGAGCCAAACACCTCGTGTTTGTGATAAGTAAATAGCCACTAAATTAGCTGCAAGGGCCAGCAAAACAAACAATTTCAACCAAATTTTATGAGTATTATGTAATGCCACCAAATTAACAGTCAGTAATATCAGTGCAGCTTGCCCAAATAAAATCGCATTTGTAAACCCATAAACCCGTTGCTTAGTTTCCATATATTCATTAATAGAAAGAGCACCCATGGCTATAGAAGCAACAACAGTTCCTAACCAAAAAGTCATGGCTACGCTTTTTTTATTTGGTACTAACACATAAATTAATGTCATAACAGCAATAACTCTTAATGTGTCAGCTGAATCACCATGTATAAACTTATTAATGGCTATCATTAAAAAATATACAAAAAATGCTAAGATAATTTTTAGATTTTGTTTTTGAAAATCCCTAACGCCTGCCAAGAAAGCGATAAACCCAACAGCACCAGTAATAACCATCATCGTATTGGCAGTGCTATTTCCATGCTGAGTGGCCATCATTACTGCTGGCGCCAATAAAGCAAAAGCCATGTACACCCATAAGGTAATATTTTTTAAACCAAATTCAATCAAACCTTTTGTTTCTTCTTGGGTATAATAAATATCGTTTACTCTTAACATGCTTGAAATAAACTCTTTATCTAAGACTTAATGATGCGCAAAAAAGCTGCTAAGGCTTAAGAGGCAAATATAATAGCTGCCAACCCCTCAAAAATTTGCTAACTTATGGACCTTCTTAAACACAATGCGAGCATTTCACCATGAGTGTAGCCCGGCCAACCATATCTGTTGCTTTAATCGTTAAAAACGAAGCCGAGAACTTAGCAGCATGCTTAGAGACGGTGCAGTGGGCCGATGAAATCATCGTTATGGATTCAGGCAGCACCGATGATACCCAAAAAATAGCAGAAGCGGCAGGGGCAAAGTTTTATTCCAATGCCCAGTGGCCTGGTTTTGGTAAACAGCGACAGCTAGCGCAAGAAAAAGTTACTTCCGAGTGGGTATTTTGGATTGATGCGGATGAAAGGGTAACGCCTGAGCTTAGGGACAGTATTTTAGAAGCCATTACCACCGCGGCACCCAATACCGTTTTTAATGCTATTCGGCTTTCTTGGGTCTTTGGAAAATTTATTCGCCACTGTGGTTGGTACCCTGACAAAGTGGTGCGGCTCTACCCAACCTCGCTCACTCAGTATAACGATAGCTTGGTACATGAGCATGTGCTCACAGATGCCTCCATGAGAATAGAGGATCTCAAAGGGGATTTGCTCCATTACACGTACCGAGATCTAGAGCACTACTTAGTGAAATCCGCAAGCTATGCCAACGCTTGGGCAACCCAAAGGCAACAACAGGGTAAAACCGCTAGTATCTTTCAAGCGGTGACCCATGGCATTAGCTGCTTTATCAAAATGTACTTTCTTAAGGCGGGCTTTCTAGATGGAAAACAAGGTTTTGTGCTGAGTGCCCTTTCCGCTCACTCCACCTTTGCCAAATACATCGATTTATGGATTAAGACCAAAACTCAATAACACAGCTTTCCTTTGGCACTCTAGAGATGCAAACCATGCAGCCGAAAAGCACTAAACTGCACTACCCTCTCTTCTTTTCCGCACTATTTCTTTTGCTTCTTATATTAGAAAAGTGCTTCACACTGAGCTTGCACCACCCGGGGGAAGTCATACCTTCCTCAATCTTCATTTTGTGTTTTTTGTTCTTTATTACAAAAATTAAGCTGCGAATTACCGCCTGTATTTTCTTTGTTTATTTGGCATTTATATACTTTAGCCAAAACCTAGGCCTGGCCATCTATGGTTATTGGACACCTCCGTACTACATTGTTTTATTCTTTGAAAATATGTCAGAAGCCATCGCTTCTACCCAAAACGGTATAAAGCCATTGCTATATGCTGCAGGGTTTTCCTTGGTGGTGCTTTCTGTTTACTTTTTAGCATACCGAAAAAGTAGAAGCTCTCGTAAACACATTGTGTTTGATCTGATCTTTATTCTGCTTATTACCTATAAGCCCATTTCACTGCTTGTAACAGATACAAGCAGCAACCATGGTGAACTTTTATCCAAACGATATACCACCATAAAAGCTGGCCACTACGCCACTAACTACCTGTTTGGAAAGCTTATTCCCCACCAGTTTTTCCCCAAAACTTACTACGAGGAATACACCCATAGTGAATACCCTGTGGCGCCGGACCATAAAGTAAAAAACGTTATTTTAATACTGGGGGAAAGCTTAAGTGCCACCCATGTACCCGCTTTAGGTTATGACAAAAACACCACCCCTTGGCTAAGCCAAATGGCAGCACACCCACGTTTTTTAATCAAAAGCACCTACGCAGCAGGTACTTTCACCAATGTTGCTTTACCCATGTTATTAAATATGGTGCCTACGCCCAATGCTGATAAGCACATTATGTCGCATAAAACCAACTTATTTAGCATGGCCAAAATGAACGGTTATCACACCTACTTCCATTCCGCCCAAGCACAAGATGAAATGAGCCTTGTCGCCAAGCTCGGCTTAGAAAACATTGATCGCTATACTGATGCCACACTATTGGGTTATTCTCGCAAGCACTCCGCTCTAGATCACGAGCTTGTTCCTCTGATAGGCCATATAGATTTCAACCAATCAAACTTCCTCGTGCTACATCAACGGGGCTCTCATGCGCCCTACACGGCTCGTGTGCCACAAGGGTATGCCCCTTTTGGCACAAAAACCTATGTGCAACAGTATGACAACTCAATACGGTATACGGATGAATTCTGGCAACAGGTTTTTGATGAAATTAACCATAGAATGCCCGATGACGATTGGTTGTTAATATACACATCGGATCATGGCCAAACGGTTACGGAGAACACCATCAGCCAAGGCTCATTAGAGAAGCCAGGCGATTATATGGTGCCCACCTTCATCTATAGCCCAAGCCCACAGCTTCAACAATTTTACGAAGCCGCACTAAGCCACTGCCAGCGTTTGTTCCATGTACAAGTGGCCACGCTATTAGGGCATAGCTTAGGTTATGAGATCCCCATTGCCGATTGTAAGTTTGGTGTGGTCACCGGTGGCAAAATTGATGGTAGCCACGGCTTTATGGAAATCACTGCAACGCCTGATACCACTGAATCAGACGTTTAGCTACCTCATCCACATCAATAATCAGTTGCTCCGCCTCTGAGGATTCATCCTTCGATTGCACACCTAAATGGCGTCCGTCTGTATTAATGGGGCGCCAACGAACCCCAGTGGCACTCCGGCGATTGCTGAAAAACCCCACCGTGGGTGTATCCACAGCACCGGCGATGTGGAGCGGCCCCGTGCTCCCCGCCACAAAAAGTTGGGCACAGGCGATTAATTGGCTAAGCGCCTCTAAACTCAGCCCCTCCACCACCACAGCTTGCCCTTTTAATAAGCGAGAAAGCGCCGTAACAGGCTCATGATCGGCTGGGCCAGCCGTTAAAATTAATTGGCACTCTGGCACGGCCTGCTTTAGCTGTTGAGCTAAGGCAGCAAATTGCTCCACGGTTAAGTTACTTGCGGATCCACCACTACCGGCATGCACAATAAACCATGGAGCTGTTTCCTCAAGGCCAAATCTAGCAGCCAATGAGGTTTTAAAACCAGATAATACCTCAGGCTCAAACACTAAATGAGGCCCGAGTACCACTTTAACACTTTGTTTTTGATGGGATAAAAAGGCACGGCTAAGATCTTCATTATACTCAAACTCAGCCTTAATGGATTTGGAACGCCTTTGCACTAACCGATGGTTATACATCCATTGAAACCACTTAGTAGCAGGCGCCCAACGCTGCGGGATCTTGGCTTTGCGCATTAAGCGTGCATTGCGCAACGTGGAGTAATAGCAAATGGCGGCATCAAAGGCTTGTGCTTTAAGCTGTTGTATAAGCTCATTTTGTGCCGTTTTGTCCCCTTCTTCACCACAATCCACAATCACATCATCAATGTAGGGGCACAGGTGCGCCAACACTTTGGTGTATTGAGGCACTAAAGCAGTTATATGACAAGGCATGGAAGCCTTCAGCATGGCAAACGCTGGCCAAGCCACCATAAAATCGCCAATTTTATCGTTACGGACCACTAAAATGCGCATGGCTTAACCTTTATAACTTAAGGGCATTGAGCATGCTTTTCGGCTCTATTTGCTTCAAACAATTGGTATGCCCTAGGGGGCATTCACGCTTAAAGCAAGGGCCACAATCAAGCTGCAACCAGTGGATGGTTTTATTCTGAGTTAAAGGCGGGGTGAAATGAGGAGAGGTGGAGCCATAAATGGCTTGCACGTGGGTTCCCACTGCTGCCGCCACATGCATAAGGCCTGAATCGTTGGTGATGGCTGTTTCCACATGGGCTAATAAATCCACCACATCTTCAAGGGCGGTGGCACCACATAAATTGTAGCCCAACACCTTAGGTAAGCCTTCACAAATGACCTCTCCTAGGGGTTTATCCTTGCCGCTACCCAACACCCATACCTGTTTTCCTTGAGCGGCGAGCTGCTGTGCCACAGCTTTAAAATACTCCACCGGCCACTGCTTAGAGGGGCCATATTCAGCACCAGGCATCATGGCCACTGCGGGCGCCTCGGTATTTAGCTCCAACCGCTTTACCAAGCGTTGGAAGTTAGCCTCATCAGTTTTCAGAGCAGGATACAATGATGCATCAATTTCCACATCGCTGCCTTCAGGCAGAGCCATGGAAACAAAACGCTTTACGGTTTGATCTAGCTTCTGTTTATCTCGCTTGCGTTTATCATTCAGCAGCACATAGCGCATTTCTCCCACAAAACCGGTTCGCTTAGGAATACGCGCCGCTAACAAAGGCAGGGCTGATTTCCAAGAACGCGGTAAAACAATGCCGTGGGTGTAACCTTCGGTGCGCAATTCCTTACCAAAGCGCCAACGCTTTGCCACTGAAAATTCACCGTGCTTCACATCAAAGGTAATGGCACGACGCACTTCGGGCATGCGCGCCACAATGGGAGAGGACCAAGCCGGCCCCACCACATCAATCACAGCATTCGGATCCTGCTGTTTTAATTGTTTGAACAGGCTTTGCGCCATCACCATGTCCCCCACCCAGGAGGGACCAATGACCAAAACTTTTTTCTGCATTAAAACAGCTCGCCCTTATACGCCGCCTGCTCAAGCACATCGCACCAATAATGGCCAATCATTAAATGCATCTCTTGAATGTGGGCCGTTACGCGGAATGGCACCACCACCGCAATATCTGCTTCCTTAGCGATAACGCCACCATCGTTGCCCAACATGGCCACTGCCAAGGCACCCTTTTCTTTAGCCTTGCGCAGCGCCAATAGCACGTTTTTACTGTTACCTGAAGTGCTAATGCCCACCACCACATCATTGGGCTGGGCCAAGGCTTCCACTTGGCGCTCGAACACAGTTTCATATTCAAAATCATTACTGTGGGCTGTGAGCAAGGAGGTATCTGTGGTAAGAGCAATGGAGGGAATGGGGGGACGGTTCACCGCATAGCGCACCATGAGCTCTGCCGCATAATGTTGGGCATCAGCAGCACTACCGCCGTTACCCATCCATAACACCTTGCCCCCTTTTGCCACTTGCTCTTTAATACGCTCACCCGCAGCAGTAACTTCATCTTGAATTTGCGGCAAGCCATCTAAGGCCTGACGGTGGATATCGATCACATCTTTAAAGCTCATAGCGCATCCTTATTCAGAAAATCCATGTATTGTTTAACGCCTTCTGCCACGGTGGCAAAGGGAGCCTCATAGCCCACCTTGCGCAACGCCTCTATGTTGGCTTGCGTATAACTTTGATAAGACCCTTTTAAATGCTCTGGAAACGGAATGTAAGTTTTCTCGGCAGCACGGCCTCGTTCCTGGTGCCAAGCCACCACGGCATCTGCCACCGCATTAAAGGGCTCGCTGCGGCCGGTACCAAGGTTATAAATACCATTGGCGGGTTGATGTTCTAAAAACCATAGGTTCACTTTCACCACATCATCCACAAAAACAAAATCGCGCAGCTGTTCGCCATCACCATAGCCATCTGTGCCTTCAAAAAGTCGGCATACGCCATTGGCTTTAATTTGTTCGTTAAAGTGATACGCCACAGAAGCCATGCTGCCTTTGTGCTGCTCGCGGGGGCCATACACGTTAAAATAGCGGAACCCCACCACTAGGCTATCCACATCATCCATGTAGTTGCGTACATATTGATCAAACTGCCACTTAGAATAGCCATACACATTAATGGGCTTTTCGTTTTCTCGGCTTTCAACGAACACTTCATTATTGCCATACACGGCAGCACTGGAGGCATAAAGGAAAGGAATACGGCGCTCCACGCAGTAGTGGAATAACTCCTTGGAATATTCATAGTTATTGCGCATCACATAACGGCCATCCCACTCTGTGGTAGCGGAACAGGCGCCCTCGTGAAACACAGCACTCACCATGAAGGGTAAGGTGTCGCTTTGCACCATGGCGAGAAAATCCTCTTTATCGAGGTAATCATAAATATCGCACTCTGAGAAGTTAAAGAACTTGCGCCCATCCGTTAGATCATCCACCACCACAATGTTGGTGTAACCTTGGCGATTCAGGCCATGCACAATATTGCTACCGATAAAACCGGCGCCACCTGTTACCACTATCATTGTCTTTCCTTTTTGCTGATGTTCGTTGCGATTAAGGTCTCGAGCTGCTTTTGCACCTTAGCGGCTGTTAATGATGCCATACATGGCGGCCACACCGCACCTTCTTGGGGCGAGTATTGGCAAGTGCGCTGCATACAAGGGGCGCAATGATGCGCCGACCCCATGTTCACCACTGAGCCCACGGGAATGCCGCTATATTCAGGGTCCGTGGGCCCAAAAATCATAATGCCTGGTAACCCTGC
>CALEAR010000170.1 GCA_937943665.1 uncultured Alcanivoracaceae bacterium | reverse complement strand
GTACATGCCAGGCATTTCAGCGGTTTCGCCGCCAATAAGGGCGCAGCCTGCCAATTCACAGCCTTTGCCAATGCCTTCCACCACGCTAGCGGCGGTATCCACGTTCAGCTTGCCGGTGGCGAAGTAATCTAAGAAGAATAAGGGTTCAGCGCCGCCCACAATTAAATCGTTGGCGCACATGGCCACTAAATCAATGCCCACAGAGTGGTGGTAGCCATGATCAATGGCTAAGCGTAACTTGGTGCCCACGCCATCGGTGCCCGCCACTAGCACAGGATCTTGGTACTTTTTGGGAAGGGAGCACAGAGCACCAAAGCCGCCAAGGCCGCCTAAAACCTCTGGTCTTAGGGTGCGTTTAGCAATGGGTTTAATGCGATCCACTAACGCGTTTCCGGCATCAATATCCACACCGGCATCACGGTAGGTGAGGGGGCGCTTGGTGTTACTCATGTTGGGCTCCAGTTCCAAAAAGGGCGCTTTGATGTTGTTGCAAAAGGGCAGCTGCGTTAGCCGCCTAGCGAAGGCCGTTATTCTAGTGCATTGCACGGCATTTGACAGCTATTAACGAGAAATTATTGTTTAGGTTCGCCCCCTATGGCAGAAATATGGATAATATAGCTTTCTCTAACGGCACTTAAGTGAAAAAATGAGACAATCTACCCCTATGGTTTGGCTACGTCGCACTTGTTATTTTTTAGGCTTGGCTCTGATGAGTACCGCTGTGATGGCGCAATCCACAGTGAAAATCGCTGCGGAAGAAAACACCGCCAAAGCAAGGGCGCAAGCGCAAACACAAGCCTTGGAAGAAATCATCATCAGGCTTACAGGGCAACCCAATGTGAAGGAAATGCCTGGGGTGGAGGGCATTCTTCAGCGTGCAGAAAACTGGGTGGATGAATACAGTTACGAAGAGGAAGGCGATGATGTCTTCTTTGTGTTTGGTTTTGATGAACAGCAGCTGCGGAATGAATTGGCCGAATTAGGCGCCCCCTTGTGGAGCGAAAACCGC
>CALEAR010000169.1 GCA_937943665.1 uncultured Alcanivoracaceae bacterium | reverse complement strand
TGGCAGGCCCCTAAAAGCCCAGGCGATGGCGTGGTGGTGGCGTTGGCAGAGCGTAAAACCGTGCTTAAGCGCCCTGATTACTATGGCCGATTAAAACCAGTGGCAGCCAATATTGATCAGCTTTTCATTACCTTTGCCCCTGCTCCCATCCCTTCCACCCAACTAATTGATAGGTACCTAGTGGCAGCAGAGCTGGCAGGCATTACCCCTATCTTATTACTTAATAAAGCAGATTTAATTGATGATGAGCTGCACACCTACTTCACCGATATTGAGCACATGTACGCCCACTTGGGTTATCCCCTTTTACGCGCTTCTGCCACCACAGCAAAAGGGTTAGAAGCACTCCATGAATGTTTAAAAGGAAAAACCAGTGTTTTTGTTGGGCAATCGGGGGTGGGGAAATCCTCCCTGGTTAACGCCCTGCTGCCCGAGGCTAATCTACAAACCCAGGATTTATCTGACACCAGTGGTTTAGGCCAACACACCACCACCACGGCGCAGCTTTTCCACTTGCCCAAAGGTGGCCGCTTAATTGATTCCCCCGGCATCCGAGAGTTCGGCCTGTGGCATATTGATGAACAAGAGCTGCTTAGAGGTTACCCTGAATTAGCTCGCTTGGCGGGCGAATGTCGCTTCCGCAATTGCACCCACCGCCATGAGCCCGGCTGTGCTTGGCAAAACGCAGTGGAAGAAGGCAAGGTACATGCAGAGCGCCTAGAAAACTACTTTAGAATTCTCGATACACTAGACCCACAACAACGACAGCGTTATCACCATTAGAGGTATTTATGAGCCCTTCACTCCCCTTACTTATTGAACCTGAACAAGTGGCTGCCGATCTTTTAGGCAAACCTCATATTAAAATCATTGATTTAAGCCGACCTGAAACCCATGCTGAGGGGCATGTTCCTGGCGCTTTGCATGTGCTGCCTCTACAAACCCAAGCCGGCATTCCACCGGCCCCTGGGCTTCCTCCCACCCATGAACAAATCACTGCTCTTTATCAGGAGCTCGGTCTCACAGCAGAGCACCATGTAATTGCCTACGATGACGAAGGCGGGGGTTGGGCCGCGCGATTTTTGTGGCTGCTAGATTGCATCGGCCATCACAATTACAGCTATATGAACGGCGGCATTCACAGCTGGCGTGCCGCAGAACTACCCACTGAAACGCAAATTAACACCTGTGAGCCCTCCGATGCAGAGGTGAGCCAAAACCTTAGCACTGCCTTTATTAGCCTAGAAGAGGTGCTAGAGCGCCATCAAAACGAGGACGTGGTGCTATGGGATGCCCGCTCACGAGAAGAGTTTGAGGGCGTGCGTTCCTACACGCCCAAGGCAGGGCATATTCCAGGTGCCATTCACTACGAATGGACACAGCCCATGGATATGAACCGCCAGCTACGCTTACGGGATTTAGGTGTGCTCCGCGAAGAGCTTGCTAGCATGGGCATTACCTCCG
>CALEAR010000168.1 GCA_937943665.1 uncultured Alcanivoracaceae bacterium | reverse complement strand
CCTCACACTGGGTGCACAACATATCCTTAGACAAGTAAAGCCCTTCCAAAGCAGTGTTTTCCTTGGGGTGAATTACCACGCGAGTGTGCAGCTCACACTGTTCTGGCAAAGCCTGCAGGGTAAGTTGCTTGCCATCATAATGATATTGCTCTGCCGTTAGCGGCTTACCATCCACCGCAATGTATTCAAGCTCAAGCCCCACGCCATCAAGTACAAAGCTTGCGCTTTCACCTTGGCGCTGCAAAGTGAGTTTAGCCTCCACCGTGGTGGTGTGAGGATGCAAATCAAAATGTAAATGGGTGTGGGTAACAGTGTAATGAGGCGGTTGGTAATCGGCTAATCGAATCACACCTTAAGCTCCTTTGCGTTGGCGATTACTGCAGCCTCCGCCACTGGGCTTGGCCCTTGGTTTTTGCAGCTTTGGGGCAAATAACCGGTGCGTTCTTCCAAGGGAATATTATTTTTGATCTCCCAGGCAATAATGGCTTCTAGGCTTAACTCGCGCTGCTCATCAGTAAGACGGCGACCATCGGGCCAACGGCCTAGCTCCACACTCTGACGCATGCGCTGCCAAACTTCTTTTGTCATATTGGCCACTAAGGCCTCAAAACTTTGTTCCTGGTTCATGTATTTCTCCTTAGCCTAACCGGCTACTCCAACCCAATTTAGAGCGGCAAGCTTCATAAAAATCATGGCCTGGGGGGTGCAACAGCATTAAGCGCTTGCTCTTTTTACGCACATAAATCACATCCTCAGGCTGCACCCGCACCCCTTCTTGGCCATCACAGCTCACCAAAGGTAATAAGTGCTTGGTTAACACCCGTAATTTTATCTCACTGTTACCATCCACCACCAAGGGGCGACTGGTTAAGGTGTGGGGATTTAAAGGCACTAACACAATGGCATCTAATTTGGGGTGCATAATGGGGCCACCACCGGCTAACGCATAGGCTGTGGATCCCGTGGGTGTGGAAACAATTAATCCATCAGATCGCTGGCTATAAACAAAGTGGCCATCAATAAACAGCTCGAATTCCAGCATGTGCACACTATCGCCCGCCAATAGCACCACATCATTAAGCGCCGTGCCTTCGCCCACTAAGTTACGGTTGCGCTGCACCTCCATATGCAACAAAAAACGATGCTCGGTGGCGTAATTGCCGGCCAACACCTGGCCCACCTTTTCCTCAAGCTCCGCAGGGGAAATATCGGTTAAAAAACCCAACCGGCCACGGTTGACCCCTAGCAAGGGCACATTGTAGCCGGCAAAAGTACGGCCCGCGCTCAGCAAGCTGCCATCTCCGCCCACCACTATTACTAAATCACAGGCCTCACCCATTTGTTTTCGGTTAGCGGCCTGTAAGTTAAGATCTCTTAATTCGCTTTCTAAGCGATCCTCAATAATCACATGGCGATGCTGCGCCTTTAAATACGCAATAAGCTGCCGCAACGTGCTTAAGGCTTGTTGGCTATTTGGGCGTGCCACCACGCCAATATTACGAAATGCTGTTTTCACTACAGCCCCTTTTTCAGCAAAACAGTTACCGCCACGGGCGTAGCAACCCATTAGACCTCTATAGGTGGGGCCGCAGCGGCACGGGCTCGGCAAGCCATCGGGCGTTTATGCCGAGTTCCTGCAGCAAAAAAGCAGCCGCTGCACTACGCCGTCCTGTGTCACAATACACCACATAGCGAAGATTGCGGCTAAGGATACTATGTTTAGCGCGCACATGCTGCAAAGGAAGGTGAATTGCCTTCGGCAAATGCCATTGTTGAAACTCTCCTGCGGTGCGCACATCCACCCAACGGGCGCCATGGCGAATGGCCTCCTCTGCCCCACCAAGGGATAGCCGTTTCACAATGGGCTTTTTTAAGAGCTCATCAAAATCTTTTACGGAGAGGCGCATAACAACGGCATCCTCCATGGCAGTAACGGTGGCGTTGCGCTTTCCTTGCACCAGCAAAGCCTCTTCACCAAACCACTGGCCGGCTTCTAAGGTAGCCACCGCCACAGGGGACGCATCAGGCGCTGGCACCACTGTCACTTCACAGGCACCGGATTTGATCACATAACAAGCATCGGCGGCTTGGCCTTGAGCCACAATCACACTGCCGCGACGATGACGTTCAGGAGATAATCGTTCAAGCACTGTGATGATATTGGCTGAGGGTAGCTGCCTAAACAGGGGCAGATGCAAAAAACGTTCAATCCATGGCAAATCCTCTGCATAGGCAGGGTCTTTGTGCAATTGAAAGAGCACATCTTTTAGGGCCTGCTCTAAGGCAAGTTGCTCATCAAAATATTGCCGGTCAAATAACAGCAGTAGCACATCAGTGTGCGCCACCAAGGTATGTTTGTGACGATCGCCACTGCAAACAGGGTGCCAGCTAGCCGGACCCACCGCAGAAATAAGATCGTTTTGCTCTTCGCCCCGCTGCAGCTGGCCACTGAGTAAATATGCCACATGGCGATTAATGCTACCTGCCGTAAAAATCACCTCACCCTGAGAGTAGGCTCGCACCTGCTGCACGCTCAACAATTGCTGTAGCGCGGTTTCCGATAAGGTGTTTAACGGCACAAAGGTTTTTAGTACGTGTTTATCTAGCACTTGTAACAGTGCCTCTTGTGGTGTCCCCAGCGTCTCCATGACATCACCTAAACTGCAATACATTCTCGATGGCGGCATCGCATAAACAGCGGCGGCACTGGTTCTGATTTCTATCCGAAACCCCCGGCTGAAACTGAGACGGTATATCCACGCGCACCACACGCTTACCGCAGGCCTTTCCGCTTTCATCGGGCACTTGGCAAACGGGGTTCTGATAGTGGGCTAACCAAGCGCGATAATGGCTTTCTGACACTTGGCATTTGGCCGCCGCAAAGCGAAGGGGGTTCTCCATATAATCGAACACATCTTCCGCTTCAATATACACATTACCTGCGCCAAGGTGGCTACCCACAAAACGCAAACCGGCGTTTTGTAAGCGCTGCAATAACTCTTCAGCTCCCGCCGCAAATTGCTCACCACGCTCTTTATGCAATGTTTCCTCTAGGGTGGCGAGTTGCTCTTGCAAGGCTAGGATCTCGATTTCCTTTTTATGTAGGAGCTCGGTAAATTTAGCCCTTTCTTGTTCTAAGCCGTAGGCCATGCGTTGTCGATACTGCTCTGCTAAGGTTTGCAGCTCTGTACTTTTGCTTTGGCTAATGGCCGCCTGCTCATCCAAACTTTCCCCAAGCAATTGCACCTGCTCCTCAAGGGCCATGTTTTGCTCTTGCAGTGCCTGATTTTGCCCTTCTAATGCCTCAAGCCGTTGCAACAGCTTTTTCACCTGTGTGGTGAGCACCTCTTCTTTTTGTTGCGCAGCTAGCCTTAACTCCCCGAAGGCCTCATCAAATTTTGTTTGCTGCTGCTCCATCTTCATACGAAGCTCTTTAATGGTGGCTGCAGCACGGCGCCGCTCTTTCTCCACCACCGCTTCTAGGGATACCGCAGAAGCTGCCGTAGCGTTCTTTTCCTCTTTCACTTCATAGGCCGTGAATAAACCAAACCGGGCACTGCGCTCTTTAATGGCGGATTGTATATGCAAAAAATCATTTTGGTGGGCATCCACCACTGGATCCCACAGCTGTTCTTGATGCCAAGCCACTGGACACTGGCTGTAGCATGCCAAGCGAATGGGGCCCGCCCCCATGTTTGGCCCAGGTTTGCCGTGGCTTGCCAAGTGATGCAAGGGCAAATTCCAGCTAGAGCAAGCCAACCCATTGCTACCAAACTCAAGGGTAAACAGCACCATGGCCAGTATCTGTGCGTCGCCATTGATCCAGCAATAGGCCCCTTTAACTTCTTCACTAGCAAACTCAGGCACCCCCACCATGCCATCCACAATGGCCTCAAAATCCACCAACAACATACCCTTGGTGATGCCCTTTGGGGAAATCAAAACCACTACCTCTGTTATTGCACCTTGTGCCACGGTTTTTCTCTCCTTGGGAAAGTGAAATCAAGCAAAACAGCGGAATTACGTTACGGCCAAACACTCGCTGCCATAGGGGCCAAGCGCACAAAAAAAGCACAATTTACATTATTTCACACAAACCATAACCAGGTGATACATCAAAAAGCGGATCAAGACCTAAAGAAGAAAGCAGCATCAAGCTAACACATTCAACTCGAGCTGTTATAATGTATTGCGCATAAAAAAAGCCCTTAAGACTCAGCATCTTAAGGGCTTATATGGCGGAGCGGACGGGACTCGAACCCGCGACCC
>CALEAR010000167.1 GCA_937943665.1 uncultured Alcanivoracaceae bacterium | reverse complement strand
AGCGAGGACAGGGTGCAAGTGGCTGCCTCTGATGTGCGCGGGCAGTTCTTCGATCATATTGCTCGAGGCACAGAAAACTATCGCACCGCTTTGGCTCTAGCCGTGGTGCAGGAGAATGATCATCGCTTGCGTTGGTTTTTATTAAATCGCGATCAAGAAATGGAAAGTGGCACCCTCACCGCCGAAGATGAAGCCGCCCTTGGCGCACAACTAGCCACACAGGTGGCCAATGTCCTTGGCCAGCGGTTTGCGGTGGCCAGTGGCGATATGCAGCAGCTACGGGTGGTGGTAAAAGGCGTGAATTCTTTGCCGCAGTGGCACCAGTTAGAAACTATTCTGCAGGGCCAAGCGGGGGTGAAGCTTGCACAGCTTGTGCGGCTTAATGAAGAAGAACTACAGTTTGATGTGACTTATGCCGGCGATGGCGCTCAGCTAAAACAGGTTTTATTGTTTAGAAGTGAGTTATCTTCCTGCCCGGAGGATGAAGGCACCATTACCTTGTGCTGGTATTAAGGGGTTGAATGAGGGGTGTCTGTGAATACACAGCTCACGTTGGCGCTACGCCAGCAGGATGGTTTTTTCTTCCATAACTATGTGGCAGGGCCCAATGAGGCGGCGGTGGCTGCGGTGCAGGCGTGGGCCCGTGGCGAGCTTGAACAGGTTTATATTTATGGCCCAGCGGGCAGTGGCCGCTCCCACCTGCTTAGCGCTGCGTCTAAACTTGCTGAAGAACATGGCTTAGCGATGTGCCTGTTGCCAAGCAAGGAGTTGCTGCAAATGCCCCCTGATGTGCTAGAAGGGATTGAGCAATACCCCTTGGTGGCGGTGGATGATGTGCAAGGTTTTTTGGGGTTGCCGGAATGGCAAGAGGACCTGTTTCATCTTTATAACCGTTGCCGTGGCTTGGGACACCATTTATTATTTACCGCGGATGCCAAACCTAGGCATTTAGGCTTAGTGTTGGCGGATTTAGTTAGCCGTTTGGGCGCGGGGCCCGTGTATCAGCTTCATCCATTGAACGATGACCAATTGGTGGAGTTGCTACAATGCCGCGCAAAACAGCGAGGCTTGCCAATGAGTGATGAGGTGGCGGCCTATATTATACATAGAGGTGTGCGCACCCCTCAGGCGTTAGTGTTACTCTTAGACACACTAGATGAAAAAGCCATGGTGGCGCAACGCAAGATCACCATTCCTTTTGTGAAAGAAGCACTAGGTTGGTAACAAAAATAAAGCGCAAGCACTCTCAAAAAATTAAGAAGAAATACTGAAGAATAAAAACATGGCGTAAAAGCCCTTCTTGGAGAAACCCTTTATGCATCATCGTGGCTGGAAATTAACCCTATTAAGCGCTGTTGTGTCTTTTTTTCCGGTGGTGGCCTCGGCCACGGTTTACGATTTAACCACATCCTCTGGATGCCAATCCCTTAGTGATATTGTAAAAGCCGTTTCCACCCAACAAGCCGTGGGCGCCTGTGAGGCGGGTACGGGCAATGATCGTATTGTATTAGCGCAAAACAAAACCTATGTGTTAGAAGCGCCCTTAGTGCTAGGTGGTGAGGTGAAAGAAACCACCAATGAAGAAGGGGAAGTGAGTTATCGCCACCTTAATGGTTTAACCTTGCGCATTGATGTGGCCACAGAATCCGGACAAACCAAAGAGGAACGAGGGCTAGCCACCATTCAAGCCCCTGCGAATGATAGGGCTTTTTGGGTGCACGCCAATAATTCATTGGTGCTAGAGCACATTCGCGTGAAGGGTGGGGATGTTCGAGAAAAACCCCTAGAAGTGAAGTGGCAGCGTGAAACCCGCCACCAAGAGGAGGGCGAACCCGTTGAATCCCACCGCTTTGAAGGCTTGGCAGAAGCACCTTTTGGTGGCATAGCCTTTGTGCAAGGCGCTTTTAGTACCCGTGGCAAGGCCGAATTATTAGGAGGTAAGGCCCATCAAGGAGGGGCTGTGTATTTTGCAGGCCGTGGGTTGGAGCTTAATGATGCTAAGTTGCTAGAGAACCAGGCGGAGGCAGTAAGCTTTACGGGTATTAACCACTGTGTGATCAGCCCTCAGCTCACCTGTGATCAAACCAACGCCCCCGATGAATGGGAAGCCTTGGAAGCTGCCTTCACTGAGGTATCAGCGGGGGGCGCTGTGTTTTTGTATGACGGGCGTTTTAATTTGAATCGTAGCCACTTTGAACACAATCAAGCCCCCTTTGGTGGTGCCGTGGCGGCAAGCGCGCGCTATAACGGTGAATGGGTAGCAGAAGGGGTGTATTTTGCTCATAACCACGCCACTGAGGGGGCAGGGGGCGCTTTGTATATGGCGCCAGCACAAGATCAAGGGCGGCCGCGTTATACCCTAGTTAATACCTTATTGCACAAGAATCATGCCCAACAGGGCGGTGCCGCGCTGCATGTGGATGACATTAATGAAGGCAGCGAGCTTTGGCTTAATAACATCACAGTATTCCACAACACAGTGGCGGGTGAAGGCGCTGGCCTTTGGGTGCAACAACCATTGCCTAATGCAGTGATACTCAACAGTGTGCTCTTGGCCAATGAAAGCGGTGCGTATAAGCGGGCCAACAAATATGATTTTAAGGAAGGCTCCATAACAGGTTGTTGGCTGTTAACAGAAGATACAGATGAAGATGCCTTGGAAAACACCTTCTGCTATGCCTTTGAAAAAACCGGCGAGCCCTTTGAATATGAGCGTGAATCACACTTGGTGGATGATGAGGGCAAGCCTTGGCTGCGTTTAGCCGATCAATTGATTTACATTGGCCGAGAAGGCGAGGAATGGCGCACCTTAGCTGAGGTGGCGGATGCCGTGGCTGAACCTTGGTACGAGGCCTGGCAAGAAACGTTGCCCCGTTTTGAGAATGCCTCCCTGAAGGTGGAGAAATCCGAGGAAGAAGATAACCCTAGCTTCACCGTGCGCTTTAACAATTCAGCCCTGTTTACTTTAAATGAGAACGGCTTGGCGGCGGCGGATGGCGCAGAGTTAAACGCAGTGCTTGTGTTTAATGCAACGCCTGAATTAGCTGCCGAAACACAACTCATAACGGTGATGGAAGAGGGCGGTATTGCCGATTTTTTAGCGCCTTTTTCCCTCATAGAACTACCACTGAAAGCAGCTAACAGCAGAAATGAACTGCAGTGGCGCAATGGTAGTATCACTTTGAGCCATGGTGAATACGCTCTCGATGAACACGGCAACCTTTGCAAGGAAGAAGCGTGCACCACTCCCCTTTACCTTACCCCTGAGAAAACGGTGGTGGAATCTTCTTCGCCATCGGGGAATGAGCCAACGCTCAACAATATTAGCCAGCTTGGTTACCTCAATGATTTCTTACAATTCCCTGGAAGTGGTGTGGCTTATAGCTATGTATGGCATGGCAATGTGGAGCCAGAGGGGGAGCCTGTGTTGAATAAAGAAGAACAACTCGCCCTGTTGCGTGGCGCAGGGGAAGGGGCTAACACTGTTACGTGTGATGAACAGTGCACCCCCATTGTGAAGGAAAATACCCTGCCATACTTCACCGTGAACTTTGAACCTGTGCGTGATGGGTTTTCATTGTTAGGCAGTGGTGCGCCTTATGTGGGCTCAAGCGAGCTAAATGTGTGTGAGCCTAGGGATATGCGTGGCATTACTCGCCAGGACCGTTGTGATGCCGGTGCGGTGGATTTTCAACGGGCCTTGGGTGAAAAAGATACTTTCCATATTGCCATTGGGGCCACCAAGGTACTCGATGTGTTGGCGAATGATGTGGGGGATAGCCAAGTGGATTGCCGTCGTATTGAGGGCGCCATGGAGGCACCTGAAAAGTGCTTAAGCGTGGTGATTGCTTCCACTAGGGAGCAGGTGAAAATACGCACCGTGGTGGATGAAA
>CALEAR010000166.1 GCA_937943665.1 uncultured Alcanivoracaceae bacterium | reverse complement strand
CTTTGGAAATGATGCCGCTAATGCCACAGTTCGGTGCAGAGAAGATTGTGTATGTTTCTTGCAACCCTGCCACCTTGGCCCGTGATGCAGGGGAGCTATGCGCACTTGGTTATAAGCTCAGTGCGGCGGGGGTAATGGATATGTTTCCTCATACCTCCCATGTGGAGTCCATCGCTCTTTTTGAGCGTAAATCATAAGGAAGGAGTCAACCCGTGGTAACCATTTACCGCAAGCCGGCGTTGTCAGGGCAGTACAGTGATTTGTCCGCATGGATTGCAAGCGTGGCGGAGCGCTGCATGAACACAGATCAAGCCTTGCTCGCAAAGGCTTGTGAAGTGGCCCAACGTTGCGAAACCCAAGGCGAAGAAGAGGACACCGCTTGGCCCTATGGCATTGGGTGCTTTCGCATTGGCTTGGAAATGGTGGATATCCTGGCAGATTTAAAGGCGGATGGTGCCGCCTTGCCAGCGGCCTTATTGTATCGCTCCGTGCGCGAGGAGCGCTTGAGCCTAGAACAGGTGCAAAAGCAATTTGGTGATGACACCGCCCAGTTGATTGAGGGGGTGTTACGCATGGCGGCCATTAGCGCCATTGTTAATCCAAGCCGTAAGCCGGTGCTAGGGCAGCAAGATGGGCAATTAAGCAATGTACGCAAGATGCTGGTGGGGCTGATTGATGATGTGCGCGTGGCCCTGCTGAAGTTGGCGGAGCGAACCGTGATTTTGCATGCCCTAGTGGAGGCAGAGCCAGAGCGCCAACGCAAAGTGGCCATTGAAATCTTCGATATTTATGCCCCCTTAGCTCACCGTTTAGGCGTGGGCCAGCTCAAGTGGGAGCTAGAGGATATAGCCTTTCGCTTTTTGCAGCCTGGCCCCTATAAGAAAATTGCCTCCTTACTTGATGAAAGACGGGTGGACCGTGAAAAGGATATTGAGGCCATCATCAAGCTGCTTAAGGAAAAGTTGCAGGAAGCTGGCATCAAGGATGTGGAAGTGACAGGGCGGGTGAAACATATTTATAGCATTTGGCGCAAAATGCAGAAGAAGCAATTGGATTTCCATGAAGTACATGATGTGCGCGCTGTGCGCATCATGGTGCCCGAGGTGAGAGATTGTTATGCAGCCCTTGGTGTAGTGCATGGTTTGTGGAGCCATGTGCCAAAGGAGTTTGATGATTATATTGCCTCTCCTAAGGAAAATGGTTACCAAAGTTTGCATACAGCGGTGGTGGGGCCCGGCCGCAAAATGCTAGAGGTGCAAATTCGCACCCATAAAATGCACGAAGAAGCGGAGCTGGGGGTGAGTGCCCACTGGCACTATAAGGAAGGCGGCAAGCGAGAAGGGGGAGATTACGAGCAAAAAATTGCTTGGTTGCGCGAGGTTTTAGAATGGCACGATACCTTAGGCGCTGCCAGTTTAGGCAACATGGTGGAGGATTTTCGTAGCCATGAGGGCGGCGCCCGAGTATATGTGTTTACTCCTAAAGGGCACGTGGTGGATTTAGAAAACGGCGCCACTCCCGTGGATATGGCTTACCAAATTCACACAGAAGTGGGGCATCGTTGCCGTGGGGCCAAGGTGAATGGCCGCATTGTCCCCCTGACTTACAAACTAAAAACCGGCGAACAGGTGGAAATTATTACCACGAAAGAGGGGGGGCCAAGCCGCGATTGGTTATCACCCTCTTTAGGGTATGTGCATACTGCTTCTGCTCGCGCCAAGGTGCAGCATTGGTTTAAGCGCCAAAGCCGCGATACCCATATAGCGCAAGGAAAAGTGGCCTTGGAAAAGGAGCTAGGCCGCTTGGCACTGCCTTGGCCTAACCTAGATAAGGTGGCTTCACAGTTGAATCTCGTAACGGGGGATGATGTGTTGGCGGCCTTGGGCTCGGGTGATTTGCGTATGAGCCAGGTGCTTAATCAAATACAGCCGCCCGAAGCTAAACCCAGTGAACAGCATGAGTTAGAGCTTACTCACCGTAAAAGCCAACAAGTGAATAGTGATGGCATTAGCGTTTCTGGTTTAGGCAACATTAAAACGCAATTGGCCGCTTGCTGCCGACCTGTGCCTGGGGATGGCATCATGGGCTACATTACCTTAGGGCGTGGTGTGACAGTACATCGCAGCGATTGTAATAACCTAATTGCCATGCAGGGGGATGATCCCGCCCGCGCCATTGAGGTTACGTGGGGCGAGGAAAACAAGGTGGCGTACCCCGTGGATGTTTTTTTACGGGGGCGTCAACGCTCAGGGCTGCTTAAGGATGTGGCCTCTGTGTTTGCAAATGATAATGTGCCCATTACCGCCGCTCATACCGAAGAAAATAAATCAGATCACACCAAAACCATGTTAATGACGGTGGAGATTAGCTCGTTAAATGATTTGGGGAAACTGCTCAGTAAGCTAGATCAAATTCCTGGCATGTTGGAAGTGCGTCGTTATAAACACTAATTTACATTTTGGCTATAGCGCTTACGCAACAGTAAAATATGTCATGGTTTTTATATTAAGTTCCGTTACATTAGTCACAATTTTGCGGCGCAAGCGTATCAATTTGTAACAAAGTGGTACAAATCGATTTTATTGTGTATCATGTGCGCATTCTGAACGGGGTTCATTGTTTGGGCCTTCTTCAGTATTGCAACAAAACCTATTCGGGGAGAATGGGTAAACGGCAATAGTTAATGTTTTTAATCAAAAGGAATCGAGGAGATTCGCATGAAAAAGAAGTTGCTTGTATTAGCAGTGGGTGCCGCTATGGCAGCACCAGCCATGGCAGCAGATGTTAGCATTTACGGCCGTGCGCACGTTTCTGCTGACTACCTAGATGTTAAGAACACCGATATCAACAAGCTAAACCTATCTAGCAACGCTTCCCGCATTGGTTTTAAAGCGGAAGATACTTTTGGCGACATCACTGCTTTCATGCAGCTTGAGCAAGAGTACAACACCCTTCAGGGCAATGAGACCAAGTCTGAGTTTGCGACTCGTAACACCTTCGTGGGTGTGAAGGGCGATTGGGGTTTAGTGCGTGCGGGTCGTTTCGACACTCCTTTTAAGGCTGCCCGTGGTCCTGCTAACCTTTTCAACAACCAAGTGGGTGATCTGCGCAGCATCTTTGGCGGTTTAGAAAACGAGTTTGATACCCGTAAAGATAACACCATTCACGTTCAGAGCCCCAGCTACGACGGTTTGCAAATTAACCTAGCGTACTCTGTGCACGAAGGCCAAGAGAACGTACGCCATGGTGAAGATCGTAACGATCAGTCCTACAGCGTATCTGTGACCTATGAGCAGGATATTTTTGATGCGGCCTTAGCCTACATGCGCTATGAAAACACCAAAGCGGATGCTGTTCGCCTAGCGGGTGCTGCTCAGCTAACCGATGAGTTCAAAGCTGTGGCTTTCTATCAGCACAATGGCCACCATGCTGAGTTAAACGATGCCAACATCTATGGTGTGGGCGGTGAGTTCGCAGTACTTGAATCCACTAGCTTGAAGGGGATGTACATGGGTCGCGACGGTAAGCGCGCTTCTCAGCACGCAGACCTACTCGTAGTGGGTGTGGAGCACCGTATTGCTGACCCCTTACGTGTATACGCGAACTATGCGTACGCCTTCAACGAGAAAAATGCTGATGTTAAGCCCTGGGCAAACCAGAGCCGCTCTAACAGCATTGTAGATACCGCAGTTGGCGAAGATACCCAAGGTCTTTCCGTGGGTCTACGCTACGACTTCTAAGCCAAATAGGCTGAAGCAAAAAACCGCGCCTTGTGCGCGGTTTTTTTATGTCTTTTAAATGTCATAAAACGGTGATGTGCTGTTAACAAACAGCTATTAGCCTTCTTCCTTGCTAAAGCAGTTTTACTAACCTAGGAAGAGGAATTTATGGTGAAAAACCGGTTGTTTGTGGCTGTGGTTGTAGCACTTTGCCCCCTGAGCGCCTTGGCGGATATTAGTCTATATGGCCGTGCTCATGTGTCTTTAGATTATCTAGATAATGGTGCAGGGTATGGAGGCGCTAATGTATCAAGCAATGCTTCACGGTTTGGTATTCGAGCTCAACATCATATTGGCAGCCTCACCGCTCTTGCGCAGATAGAACAGGAAATCAACATGGCTCAAGGTAATGGGGCGAGCTGGGCAAGCCGCGATACCTTTGTGGGCATAAAAGGAGAGCCATGGGGGATGTTGCGAGTGGGGCGTTTTGATTCACCGTTTAAAGCAGCTCGTGGGCCAGCTAATTTGTTTGGGGATCAGCTCGGTGATATGCGTAACCTTACGCGGGTTGGGGATGCTCGCTTTGATGAACGCTTACCTAATAGCGTGCATTACCAAACTCCCGCCTGGCAAGGGTGGCAAGGAAACTTGGCTTATTCCCTACACGATGGTGAGGAGCAAGCACCAGAGAAAAAAGAGGATGCCTACAGTCTTTCTCTTACCTATGAACAGGCTTCCTTAAGTGCTGCAGTGGCCTATGAGTTTCATAACCAAAATAAGAGCCGTGGCCACCGCCAAGGTGTGCGTGTGGCACTCGGTGCTAAGGTGAAAGACCCCTTAACCCTTGTGGCGTTTTATCAGTATGTGAATCATAAAGCAGAAGATGCGGATAGCCATACTTATGGCTTAGGGACAGCGTTTAAGGTGTTACCACAAACCACCATGAAGGCCATGTATATGTATCGGGCGGGGGAGGCGAAGAAAGATAGGGCAGATCTAATTGCTGTGGGCGTGGAGCACAGTATTTCTCGGCCATTGCGAGTATATGCCAATTATGCGGTGGTGTTAAACGATGAAGAAAGTGCTTTAACCCCATCGCAACAAGGGCGTAGCACCACGGTAAAAGGTGTTGTCAATGAAAATGCCAGCGGCGTATCGATGGGGCTGCGTTACGATTTTTAAGGGCATAGCCAGCGCCTTCAGTGGCGCTGGCTAGTGTTTTACCCATCGTACTTTTTAAACACTAGGGAGGCGTTAGTGCCGCCAAAGCCAAAGCTGTTGCTGAGCACTTGATTCACCGGTTGCTCAAGAGGGGTTTGCACAATGGGGTACTGGCTTGCCACTTCATCTAAGGTGGTGATGTTGGCGGAGGCGGCAATAAAGTTGTGTTTCATCATGAGTAAACTATAGATGGCTTCGTGCACACCGGCTGCACCTAAGGCATGGCCAGTAAGGCTTTTGGTGGAGCTAATGGCGGGCACCTTATCACCAAATACGGCACCAATGGCTTCAAGCTCAGCTTTATCGCCCACGGGCGTACTGGTGCCGTGGGTGTTAATGTAATCGATGGGACCTTCCACGCTGGAAAGGGCTTCACGCATACAACGTTGGGCTCCTTCGCCAGAGGGTGCCACCATATCGTGGCCATCAGAAGAGGCGCCGTAGCCCACCACTTCAGCGTAAATTTTTGCTCCTCGTGCTAGGGCGTGATCTAGGGCCTCTAGCACCACCATGCCGCCGCCGCCTGCAATCACAAAGCCATCTCGGCTTTCATCATAGGGGCGTGAGGCCTGTTCGGGGGTATCGTTATATTTGTTAGAGAGCGCGCCCATGGCATCAAACATGAGGCTCATGCTCCAGTGCTCTTCATCGCCACCACCGGCAAAAATAATATCCTGCTTGCCCAGTTGGATTTGTTCCATAGCGTGGCCAATACAGTGGGCGCTGGTGGCACAAGCCGATGCAATGGTGTAATTCAGGCCCTTGATTTTGAAAGGAGTGGCAAGGCAAGCGGATACTGTGCTCGCCATGGTGCGCGGTACCATATAAGGGCCCACGCGGCGCACACCGCGTTCCCGAGCGATGTCGGCGGCTTCCACCTGATTAGCAGAGGAGGCGCCACCGGAGCCAGCGATTAAACCGGTGCGAATATTGGAGACCTGCTCTTCGGTGAGACCTGCATCGCCAATGGCGTATTTCATGGCCACGTACGCCTAAGCGGCAGCATCACCCACAAAGCGCCGAGCTTTGCGC
>CALEAR010000165.1 GCA_937943665.1 uncultured Alcanivoracaceae bacterium | reverse complement strand
CGGCGAGGATAAGCATTGTAAGCTTGGCGAATGGGGTTGGCGCTCATGGTATAAGTGCCTTGGCAACGCAGCTGCAAGCACGGCATGCCCTGCCACTCCACCAAATTCTCAGGCGTAATAAAGTGGCGCTGTTTACAGTGGCTGCAATCGGTGCCGTATACATGGGTATTTAACACCCACTTATCTAGGTTCATTAGCCACACGGTGCGGCCACGGCATTCTATGGCGGTTAGCCACTTTTCGCGCTCCATTACTTTTACCATGGCCACCATGGCTTGTTGGTATTCAGCAGAAGCAAAAATATTGCCGCCTTGGGCCAGCAGCTTGTTAAACCACTGCACCACAGGGTGCTGGTTTTTTAGGGCGCTGCTAGGCATAAGGTTAATAAAATTAGGGCTAATACTTTCTGTGGCAATGGCGGCCGGTGGGCGCGCGGCAAGCCCATAACCTGGCATCCATGGATACTGGTTGAGCAAAAAACTAACACCACCTTCACGTGCATAGCGTTGCAGCTCTGGCGTGTTAAAGGCCCCACGCAAACGCCACATATGCAGCACACCCACTAAAAAACGGCGCACCATGATTTCAGAAACCCCTTGCAGGGTGCCGATTTCTTCGTGCCACACTTCTGCCACCTTACGTGCCAAGGTTTCCATGGCTTGGTTGCTAGGGGCCACGCCTGCCACTTGAGTACGCTCTAAGGTGCGGCCACGGTGGGCACGCTGGCTAAATTCCACCATCACTTCCCAGCTGAGGCGCTTATGTACCAGTTCGGCTAAATTGCCCTGCGGCACCGTGCCCGTGGCCTTTAGCTTTTGATAATCATTCAGCCACAGCATATTAGGCGCGATAAAGGTGGCCACAAACTCAGCCTCGTTTGGCAGCTTATCGCGCCAGTATAGGGGCGCCTGCTCCATGAAATCTTGCAAGGTATAGCCGTGCCCAGCCCGAGCGGTTAGCTCACGTGCTGCTTGGGCTAAGGCATTACGCAACGTTTGCAGGTAAGTGCGCGCGGCAAAAAAACCCGCGCGGTGAGCAGCATCTTGCACGGAGTCTGAAAAGGCAATGAGTTTGTGATCCTGGTTGTAGTGGCTGCCAAACAGCTTGCCAATAATAGTGCTTGCAAGGCTTGCAACACGAGAACCTAAAATAGATAACCCGTTATCCGATAAACATTGGGGGCA
>CALEAR010000164.1 GCA_937943665.1 uncultured Alcanivoracaceae bacterium | reverse complement strand
CTCCCTTTAATTTTTCTTGCAGAATCTGGTTCACCTGCTGTGGGTTGGCCTTGCCTTGGGTGAGGCGCATGGTTTGGCCCACAAAAAAACCAAACATGCGTTTCTGACGGTGTTCTTCCGCCGCACGATAGGCTTCCACTTGTTCTTGGTTTTCCTGTAGCACTTGATCCACGATTTTTTCTAGCTCACCGGAATCAGATACCTGCTTAAGGCCTTGCTCTTCGATAATAGCATCTGGGGCTTTGCCGCTTTGCCACATGGTTTCAAACACTTGCTTGGCAATGCGCCCTGAGATGGTGCCATCTTTAATGCGTGTGATGAGCGTGCCTAAATGCTCAGCGCTAATGGGCGCCTCGGTGATGATGATCTCCTCCTGATTAAGCATGGCGGCCACATCACCTAATACCCAGTTGGCAGCGAGCTTGGCATCTGCGCAGTGCTTGGCCACAGCTTCAAAATAATCAGCCACGTGGCGATCAGTGGTGAGTTGTGTGGCATCATAATTGGAGAGTTCATAATCGCTCACAAAGCGTGCCTTACGCGCTTCAGGTAGCTCAGGCAGGGCCGCTTTAAGGGCGTCAATTTCCTCTGGGGTGATCACCACAGGTAAAATATCCGGGCAAGGGAAATAGCGGTAATCATCCGCATCTTCTTTCACCCGCAAGGAGCGAGCGGTGTGCGTATCTCCGTTATAGAGACGGGTTTCTTGTACCACTTGGCCACCGTCTTCCAGCACATCAATTTGGCGAGCCACTTCTTGCTTAATACAGGCTTCCATAAAGCGGAAGGAGTTAAGGTTTTTGGTTTCCGTACGTGTGCCAAACTCTTCTTGGCCCTTAGGACGCACAGAAACGTTCACATCAAAGCGTAATGAGCCTTGGGCCATTTTGCCATCGCAAATGCCAAGGGTGGTCACAATGCTGTATAGAGCTCGAGCAAAGGCCACAGCTTCTTCTGCGGAGCGCATATCAGGCTCGGTGACCACTTCAATTAGCGGGGTGCCAGCGCGGTTTAAATCAATGCCTGAATGGCCCTGAAAACCTTCATGGTTGGATTTTCCCGCATCTTCCTCAAGGTGTGCGTGGTGAATGCGAATGGTTTTACGCTCGCCACTTTCAAGCTCAATGTCAATGGCGCCCCCTTTCACAATGGGCTCATCATTTTGGGTGGTTTGATAGCCCTTGGGGGAATCAGGGTAGAAATAGTGCTTGCGCTCAAAGATGGAGCGCGGATTAATTTCGGCGCCAATGGCAAGGCCAAAGCTTGCCGCCTGTTCAATGGCTGCCTTATTTACAGTGGGCAAGGTGCCGGGTAAGCCTAAATCAATGAGGCTAGCTTGGCTGTTGGGCTCAGCGCCAAAGGCAGTGCTTGAGCCCGAGAAAATTTTTGAGGCCGTGGTGAGTTGCACATGCACTTCAAGGCCAATAACGGTTTCCCATTCAATCATTGTGCCGCTCCTATTGATGCACCTCGTGTAATAGTTGTGACTCTTTAAAGGCGCCTCCAATGAGTTGCGCGCCCACGGGCAGGCCTTGTTCAAAACCCACGGGGAAAGAAATGGCCGGCAAGCCCGCGAGGTTGGCACCAATGGTGAAAGTGTCGGATAAGTTCATGCTCACGGGGTCTTGCTTATCTTCAAAACCAAAGGCCACATCCGGAGTGGTGGGGCCTGCGATCACATCCACCTCTTTTAAGGCTTGGTGAAGGGCTTGGCTAATAAGGCGGCGCACCTGTTGAGCTTTCACATAATAGGTGTGATAGTTCTCTGCAGAAAGCACATGGTTGCCGAGCAAAATACGCTCTTTCACATTGGCACCAAAACCTTCGCTGCGGCTGCGTGTGAAGAGATCCTCAATGTCTTTTGGGTTCTCGCACTGATATCCAAACCGCACACCATCAAAACGAGCCCGAAAAGCCGGGCCGAACGGCGGCTCTTCATGAGGTTGCAGACGGAACTGTCCCGTGAGTGGACGGTTCTTCATTCCCTGAATAT
>CALEAR010000163.1 GCA_937943665.1 uncultured Alcanivoracaceae bacterium | reverse complement strand
ATAACATGAATCTTATATATTGTCAGAACATGTTAATCTATTTTCGCCGCTGGCGCCGCCACGATATTGTGCGCAGGTTATCTGAAAAGCTAGCGGTTGGGGGGGTTTTAGTCTTAGGGTTAGGCGAACTGACAGAGTGGCGTCTACCGGGGTTAAAACGAATTGAAATGGCAGACACGTTGGCGTTTCGCCGCGTGGCTGAAGTGGGTTAGGCTCGGGAGCGCTCATGGTTGTCCGTCATGATTACCTTGCACTGGACTGGGTTAAAGGCGAAATAGTAGAAACGCTAAACCAAGCACAGCACGCCCTAGAGGCCTATGTGGAAAGTCCAGAAGATACATCGCAAATGCGTTTTTGCCAGGCGTACTTGCATCAAGTGCGTGGCACCTTGCAGATGGTAGAGTTTTATGGGGCGGCGCTGCTCGCTGAAGAAATGGAGCAGCTCTCGCAAGCACTCCTTGCTGGGCAAATTCCCGCCACTCAACAGGCAGCCGCCCATGAAGTGTTGCTTAAAGCCATGCTGCAGCTGCCCTATTACATTGAGAAGATCCGTGCTAGCCGCCGTGATCTTCCCTTAATGCTGCTGCCCTTATTAAACGATTTACGCGCTGCCCGTGGCGAAGCCTTACTATCCGAAACCGCCTTATTTAAGCCAGATTTATCACAAGCCTCCACGGGTAAGGTGCCAGAGGCCATTGCCAAGCATCCAAAGTTCTCTGAGCTGATTCGCAAAATTCGTCGTCATTACCAAGCCTTACTGCTGCTATTACTGCGCAATCAAGCACAACCACAGCATGTTGCCCAGATGGACGAGCTCCTGCAGCAAGTCATCACCATTACGGGTGAGGCGCCCATGTTGCCCCTGTGGCAGGCCGCTGCCGCTGTGGTGGAGTTATTAGAAGAGGCAGATAATGCCACTCGTAATACCATTAAGCAGCTATTAGGCGAAATTGATAAGCAGCTCCGCCTGCTCATTGAACAAGGCACGAATTTCCTTTACCTAACTCCGCCCACGGAGTTGCTTAAAAATTTCCTCTTTATGGTGGCTAGCCATAGCGAACATAGCTCACACCGTTTTTAGCAATTACGTGCTCAATTCAAATTAGATGATGCCTTGCCCCAGAGCCTGCAAGATGGCTCCGAGCAAGGGTTGCTACTAGGCCCGGATGATAAAACCATTGAATCCGTGGTAAACGCACTGGTGGAAGAACTCGATGCGGTGAAAATGGCCCTCGAGGTTCATGTGAGCCGCGGGGGCAGTGATGCCGCAGCCTTACGCCCACAGGTGGACCAGTTGAAACAGGCAGCGGATACCGTGGCCATGTTGGGCCTTGGACAGCCGCGGGCTATTTTGGAAAGCCAGCAGGAATCGCTGCTTTCTATGGTGGAAGCTGGCACCGTTGATAAAGATGCGCTGTTAGAAATTGCAGGGGCCTTGCTGCTAGTGGAATCCATGCTGAAGGCAGTGGATCAAAAAATCATTAGCACGGGGGAGTGGCACGAAACACCCAACCAAATGGAAGCCGCCCGCGAAGTGGTGATCCAAGAATGCCGTGTAGGCCTTGAAGAAGCCAAACAAGGCATTGTGGAATACATTGCTTCCCACTGGAATGCGGCACATCTTAAAGAAGTCCCTGAACACCTCACGCGAGTGCGTGGCGGCTTGGAGGTGATTGGTTTAACCCAAGCGGCTCAGGTGTTGCGCCAGTGTTTAGCCTATATTGAAGATGAGCTTATTCCCAAGGAAGAACAGCCTCAGTGGAATGAGCTTGATGCCTTAGCTGATGCCATTACCAGTCTTGATTACTACCTCGAGCGCCTCAGTGATGATGAAGAGGGCACAGGCACTGAGCTTATTGATATCGCTCAGCGCAGTGTGGCAAAGCTGGGCTTCCCCATTGCGGCGCAAGCGGAAGATGTTGCCACCGAGCCTGAAGCGACCCCGGCGGAAACCGCCACAGAAGTGTTGACTACGTCCTCTGATGTGGAAGAGGATGCCTCAGAAGAAGAGGCCTTACCCGTGGCCCCCGTGGTGGAGTTTACACCGGTGGCGCAGGAAGCTGATACGCAAGAGGCTTCCGCGGAAGAAGAAACCTTGTCCACCGCTCCAGAAGTAAGTTTTCAAGAGCCGGAACTGGCCGAAGACACAGCAATTGACGCCGTTGAAGAAGATGATAGCGATAACCTCATTGATGATGAGATTATCGAAATCTTCGTGGAAGAAGCCGGTGAGGTGCTCGCCGCGTTAGATGAATATTTCCCCCGTTGGGTGAAAGACCAACACGATGAAGAAGCCCTCGTTGAATTCAGGCGAGCCTTCCACACCTTAAAAGGTTCAGGCCGTATGGTGGGTGCGAACACCATTGGTGAATTGGCTTGGGCCATTGAAAATATGCTCAACCGTGTGATCGATAAGAGCATTGAGCCCACGGATCAATTAATTGAGTTGGTGCGCCATGTGCACGCAGCGGTGCCCGAGTTGGTGAATGCCTTTGCCTTGCAACAGCCGGATCCCTTTGATGTGAAACCGTTTGAAGAAGCGGCGTTTCATTTGGCGGAGGGCGGCACCTTAGAGCAACCACCTTGGGACGTTGAGCCACCCGTGCTCGAAGACCGTGAAGAAGAGGCGGCACCGCAGGAAGCGGCTCAACCTAGCGCGGTTTCCACTGCCACAGTGCAAGAGGGTGAAGAAACCTCTGATGCCTTAGCTGCCATAGCTCGGGAAATCCCTGAGGGCGTGGATCCAGTGTTGGTGGATATTTTCCGTAACGAGAGCTATACCAATTTGGCGCTAGCCGGCCAGTGGCTTCAGGGGTTGGATCACGATCTTTCCTCCTTCCAGCTTTCAGATCAATTACACAGAGCGCTACACACCTTAAAGGGCAGCGCTCGCATGGCGGAAGTGGAGGCCGTGGCGGAAATAGCCGAGCCTGCGGAACAGCTTGTGAAAGATATGATCAGCCATAATGAAAAGGCTGATTATGAAGTGGTGCAATTGTTACATGATGTGGTGGCCCTGCTTGAAGAAGCCACCGGCTATGCGTATCCACATATGCCTCGTATTGAGGGGGCAGACACGTTATTACAGCGCATTGCTGCCGCCCATGAGGCAGTGCGAGAGCAGCGTGAACAACTTGACCAAAGGGCTTTAACGCGCTTCCTTGCTGAAGGCATGGGGCTGGTGATGGATGCCGAAGTTCAGCTTGAACAGTGGATCCATCAGGCTGAGGCGAATGAATCCTTGGAGCTGCTAGAAGAAGAGCTCGTGGCCCTAGGTGAGCATGCAGAAACCGCCGGACTCAACGAAATCAATGAGTTAGCGTTGGCGTTGGCCCAAGTGTATCGCCAAGTATTGGCACAACGCATTGCCAAAAGTGAGGAGGTGGTATCCCTCTTAGAAGATAGCCACGAAGCCCTCATGGTAATGATCGATTGTTTAGCCGCTGGCCTCACAATACGCCCTGCGGATGATCTTATTCAGCAATTAGGGGAACTACCGCATTTGGCGCCGGCGCCCGTGGAGTCAGATGCAGCAGCCGAGGCATCTGCCGCTGGGGAAGAGCCTGAGATGGAAGCGGTAGCACCCACGCCCTCTGTGGTGGATGCGCCTGCACCCGTTAGCTTCGATGAAGAAGTGGATACGGAGCTTTTAGGCATCTTCCTTGAGGAAGCCGATGAAATCATGCTCGAAATTAGCGAGCAATTGCACAGTTGGCAAAATGATCCTCAAAACTTGCACCCTGTGCAGTTATTGCAGCGCAGCTTGCATACCCTGAAAGGGGGTGCGCGCATGGCAGATATCAGTGCCTTGGGGAATTTAGGCCATGAGCTAGAAAACCTGTATGAGGGTTTAGCCAATGGCCAATTGCAGGCGAACCCCACCTTATTTAGCCTGTTGCATGCGTGCCAAGATAAGCTAGCTGAAATGGTGGAGGATTTACGCCAAGAGCAAATGCCTGCAGAGGCCACGGATTTGCTTGGCGCTATTGAACGTTATTTAGCCGATCCAGAAGGCTTTAGCTGGGATGGGGAAGATCAAGTGCCCACCTTGATGCCTGAGCCAGCGGGTATGGATCTGGAGGATGACGCCGTACAAGAAGCCATTAAGGCCAGTGCGGATCAAGAAATTTTAGATGTGTTCCTCACAGAAGCAGAAGAACTTGTGGAGGAACTGGATAACAGCATTAGCCAATGGCGTGCTGAGCCCGATAATGCGGATTACGCAGATAACATTAAGCGCACCTTGCATACCCTCAAAGGAGGAGCTCGGCTTGCGGGTTTAAATAAGCTTGGGGATGTAACCCACGAGCTAGAAACCTTCCTTATTGAGCGTACCCATCAAGCGAGCGTGCCAAGCGGGGAATTCTTCGATCAAATTCAGGATCAAAGCTTACAGATTGTGGCCATGCTTGAGCGCACCGTGGATGCGGTGCCATCTCCGCCGGTACGTACGCAGCTTGTCAAAGTGCCTGAGGAGCAAATTCAAGCAGAAAGCCTGCATGAGCACACCGAGCGGCTAGAGCGTTTGCAACGCCAGCAGCAGCCGCAAGAAATGGTGCGGGTGGCGTCGGAGTTGCTCGAGAGCCTCGTTAACCTTGCGGGTGAAACCAGTATTAACCGTGGCCGTGTGGAGCAGGGCATTAGTGAATTTGCTGCCTATGTGGATGAAATGGGCAACACGGTGGATCGCCTTTATGAGCAGTTACGCCGCTTGGATGTGGAAACTGAGGCGCAAATTCTTTCTAACTACCAGCAGGGTGTGGAGCAGGGTAAATACGCAGAGGATGATTTTGACCCTCTGGAAATGGACCAGTACTCCGAGCTTAACCAGATTACGCGCCAGCTTTCTGAATCCGCTGCGGACTTGTTGGACCTTAAATCCACGCTCATGGAAAAGGTGCGTGACACTGAAACCCTGCTGTTGCAACAAAGCCGCATTAACACAGAGCTGCAAGAGAAGCTCATGCAGACACGCATGGTGCCTTTCACTCGCTTAGTGCCGCGCTTGCGTCGTATTGTGCGTCAGATTTCCACGGAGCTCGGCAAACAGGTGCAGCTTGAGGTTTCCAATGCGGAAAATGAAATGGACCGTTCCTTGCTCGAGCGCATTATCGCACCCTTGGAGCATATGTTGCGTAACGCTGTGGATCACGGGATCGAAACCCAAGCGGATCGCCAGGCCTTAAATAAGCCAGAACAAGGGGTGATTCGCCTAGATATTACCCGTGAAGGAGGCGAAATTGTTCTTGCCCTTTCCGATGATGGCCGTGGGGTAAATATTGAAGCGGTGCGCAATAAAGCCATTGAGCGCGGCTTGATTGATGAAGAAGCCACCTTAACCGAGCAAGAGATTCTGCAGTTCTTGTTCCACTCTGGCTTTAGTACAGCAGAGCGTGTAACCCAAGTCTCCGGCCGTGGTGTGGGCATGGATGTGGTGGGCTCAGAAATTAAGCAAATGGGTGGCTCGGTGAACATTGAATCCAAGGCGGGAGAAGGCACCACCTTTACTGTGCGTCTACCCTATACCTTGGCCATGAGTAGCGCTCTCATGGTGAAGCTTGGTGAAGATACCTTTGCCATTCCCCTAAACCAAATTGAAGGTATTGTGCGGGTGAGCCCTTACGAGCTTGAGGAATACTTTGTTCCGGATCCTCCGCCCTTCACCTATGCGAATCAGCAGTATGATTTTGAATACCTTGGGCAACTATTACAGGGGCGCTTGAAGCCTAACTTAGAGGGGCAGGTGATGCCGTTGCCGGTGCTACTGATTCGTAGCTCGGAATACACCATGGCCTGATTGCTTGCTGATCTCATGGGCTCCCGTGAGGTGGTGATCAAGCCCTTAGGGCCGCAGCTTGCCACCGTGCCAGGTTTAAGTGGTGCCACCATTCTTGGGGATGGTGATGTGGTGGTGGTGCTGGATATTCACTCCTTGATCCGTGCGGCGCAGGTACAACGACAAAGCTTGGCAGCGGAAGAACGCCGCGCCCAATTGCTGGCTGAACACGAGCAATCCTTGCTCGAGCAAGAGGAAGAGATCACCGAGCGGGCACCGCTGATTATGGTAACGGATGATTCCGTAACCGTTCGTCGCGTGAGTACCCGTTTGCTCGAACGACAGGGCTATGAGGTGGTTACCGCTAAGGATGGTATCGATGCCATTGCCGTGTTAGAAGAGCATCAGCCGGATCTGATGTTGTTGGATATTGAAATGCCCCGCATGGATGGTTACGAAGTGGCCATGCATGTGCGTCGTGAGGAGCGTTTGCGCCATATCCCCATTATTATGATCACCTCGCGCACGGGTGAAAAACACCGTGAGCGAGCCTTTGATATTGGTGTCAACGCTTATATGGGTAAACCTTTCCAAGAGGGAGAATTATTGGCTTCCATTCGTGAGCTTTTAGCCCTCGAGCAGGAAGCAGGTGCTCCATGACAGCGATTAACCCAAGGATTGGGGTAATTGCAGAAGCGCATTTACATGGACATTTGCTAGCCAGCACCTTGCGAGAACAGGGGTATGATGTTGCTTTCAATGGCAGCCCCGCTCGCCTGTTTGATGCGTGGTGGCAGCAAACCATCGATTTATGGTTGGTGGATTTGCAAAACGCCCATCAGTGGCAGCAATTATTGGATATCCTCACCGAAAAAGTATCAGCGCCTGTGCTGTACTCCGATGGCGCCATTCCACCTCGCGATAGCCTCGCGTATAAGCGCTGGGCTAAACGCTTACTCACCAAAGTGTCCGCGTATGTGGGGCAGCCTAACCCAGAGGCCCAAGTGGCGGCCTATGAGCCTGTAAAACTCCCGCCGTTATCCTTACCTGCGCCATTACAGGCTGTATCTGAGGAACCTTTGTTACATGTGTGGAGCTTGGGGGCTTCCCTCGGGGGGCCGGCTGCGGTGAAATTGTTTTTAGACCGTTTGCCTAAAGAGACCCCAGTGGCGTTTTTTCTGGCACAGCATATAGAGCCCACCTTTGTGGAGGGGTTGGCCCAAGTGTTATGCCGTAACAACCACTTCCACTGTGAGGTGGCTAAACCTGGGGCTCGGCTACGCCATGGCCAAGTGTTGATCGCACCCACAGATTACGCTATTCGCTTTAATGAAAAGGGTGAGGTGTTAGCCACGGATAAGACTTGGCAGGGCCCTTATGCGCCCAATATTAATCAGGCATTTGAAGCCGTGTGCAAGCAAGTGAAGGCCCATCATGGCATTATGATGTTTTCAGGTATGGGAGATGATGGTTCAAAGGTAACGCCGCAATTGGCGCGTCAAGGGATACCCATTTGGGTGCAAAGCCCTCATACTTGTGCAGTGAGTAGCCAGGTGGATGAAGTGTTAAAAACAGGCTGCGTGAGTTTGGAAGCGCAACCCGAGTTTTTAGCCCACCATTTGCTAGAATACTTGGTTAAACAAACATAGCCTCAAAGCCTAGCCCCTGACTAGGAGGAAACAATGAGTGAACAACTCAAAGAAATAGAAAGTGTTGTGGTGCCCATGAAGGCGCATCCTTGGTTGATTCCCAGTGCATTGGTGGCGGAGGTGTTGCCTTTGCGTCAGCCTGAACGCCCAGGGCAAGGTGCCGATTGGTTATTAGGGTGGCTCACTTGGCGAGGCGTACCGGTGCCCCTGATTTCCTTTGAACGCTTTAATGAAAGCGGGCAAGTGGTCATTGGGTCAAATGCTAAGATTCTTATTCTGAACTCAGTGAACGAGGGCGGTCGTTTCTATGCCTTAATTGTTCAGGGGGAGCCCAAACGAAAAACCATTCGTGCGATGGATCTACAGGATCAACCTGAAGTGGTGCCAGGCCAGGGTAACAAGGTACTCGTACAACTAGAGGATACCCTTGCCATGGTGCCCGATTTAGATGCCATTGAAGCCGCAGTTAAACCTCTCACGAGCGAATGAAGCCAGTTAATTCTTCCTTGTTAGCCCAACAAAAACCTGCGCAGAAAAATCGCAAAGGGCGTTTTTATAATCCTACCCCGCTTGAGCTGGTGTCTCAGCGCGACTTGCTCGCTTGGTTGGCAAAGCGCCGTTGCTATTTGCCTAAGGCCATTGGTTTCCCTTTACACCAAGCGGGTCGTTTAGCTGCACAACATCAGGCGGCGGAGCCCACGCTAACGTGGATAGGACACTCCACATTTTTATTGCGCCATGGGGAGCATAGCGTGTTAACGGACCCTGTGTTTTCTCGGTGGGCGAGTCCAGTGCAAGGGGTGGGCCCCAAACGTAGCACGCCGGCGGCGTTAGATATTGAAGATTTGCCCCCCATTACCGCCGTGTTTATTTCCCATAATCATTATGATCACTTGGATAAGCCCAGTGTGCTTAAACTTTATAAACGTTTTGGCGAAGCCATTTGCTGGTTTGTGCCCCTAGGGGTAAAGGCATGGTTTACGCGTTTGGGTATTCATAATGTGGTGGAGCGGGATTGGTGGGAAATGGCAGAGATACCAGGCCTGCGCGGTTACTTTTTACCCACACAGCACTTCAGTGGGCGTACCTTAAGCGATCATTATCGCACCCTATGGGGCTCTTGGATAATAGATATGCCGGGCTTGCGATGCTATTTCGCAGGGGATACAGGGTATGATGCTACGTTGTTTCACACCATAGGTGAGGTGTTTCCTGGGGTGGATCTTGCCCTATTGCCCATAGGGGCTTATCAACCCCGCCGCTTAATGAAAAACATGCACATTAACCCCCATGAGGCGGTGCTCATCCATCAACATTTGCGTGCCACATTATCGGTGGGCATGCATTGGGGGAGTTTTCAGCTCACCGATGAACCCATGGATGAACCCCCTAAACAACTAGCACAAGCTTTAGCGGCACAAAAGGTGAACCCGCAGGCGTTTATCACCTTGGAACATGGCGCTGTGCTAACACTTTCAGAGCAGTTGAAAAGGTTAACCCATGAGTAAGAAAGCCCCTCTATGGGAGGGAAAAGCCATTGTGGTGGCAATGTGGCTATTTGCGCGTTTGCCCTTAGGGCTGGTTTGCGCCATAGGCGCTGCCTTGGCCACCTTAATTAGCTACATGCCCCTTAAGTGGGCGAGTGCTTACCGTGTGGCGCTAGTGAATATTATGTTGTGCCACCCAGAAATGCCCTATGATGAAGCAGCGAAATTGGCCCGGCGTGCTTTACAAAACATTGGGCGCACGCTAACGGAATTTAGCCACGTGTGGACACGCCCCGCAGAGCAGAGTTTAGCACGTATCACACAGGTACAGGGCTTGGCACCATTATTGCAAGCTTACGAAGAAAAGCGGCCGGTGTTATTGCTAACGTTGCATCAATCCAGTTGGGAATTGCCGAATTTATTATTAGCACAAGAATCCCCCATGACGGTGTTTTATCAACCGCATGATAATGAGGCTCTTAATGTTTTGGTAACGAAGGCAAGAGAAAGTACAGGCAGCACCTTGGTGCCTGCCAATGCCACCGGAATTAAAGCTGGCTTGCAAGCTATGCGCCGTGGAGAATCTGTGGCAATTTTGGTGGATCACAACCCTAATAGTAGCAATAACCCAGAGGTGCCGTTGTTTGGCCATGTGGTTCGTACTTCAAACTTGCCACATAAGCTCATTCAGCGTTATTCCCCTTTGGTGTTTTTTGTGGGTTGTCACCGGGGTGAAGGCAAGCACAATGATGTACGCGTATACATAGAGCCTGCGCCGGAGGCGCTGTACAGCGAAGATGAAGCCACCAGCGTGGCAGCTATGAATGCCAAGCTTGAGGAGCTGATTCAGCGCTATCCAGAACAATACCACTGGACGTACAAACGCTTTCGACGCATCAATGGCATGCAGTGCAAGGTATATGATAAGCGTCATGTGCCTGCTTTGTTGCGTGCGCGCGAAAAAAACCGAGGAATTACCCTCGAGGAATTGCTGTAGCAGGCATTGTGCGAGTAAGCACTAATAATAATTCTCACACCGATTGAAGAGGAAGATTGTATGTCAGCGACTGGTTCTGATACACGTTGGGCGGGTATTAACAAAGTAATGCATTGGGGCCTTGCTCTAGTGGTGATTTTAACGTTTGTGGCCGTGTGGTATGCCGGCAGCTTGCCCAAAGGGGATCCCGGCAAGGGCACCTGGATGATGCTGCACAAAAGCTTCGGCTTTACGGCCTTAGTTCTTACTGTGATTTGGCGCGTGATCCGTGTGAAAACAGGTCGTCCCGCTCCTTACGGTGCCGCTTGGCAGGTGCGTTTATCGCAACTCACGCACTGGGGTTTGATCCTACTGGTATTGGCCATGCCTTTAGGCGGTATCTTAATGTCCCAAGTGGGTGGACGTGATTTGGATGTGTTTAACCTGTTCACCATTCCCGCAGTAATGGCAGAGAACAAGGATCTTGCTGGGTTAATCCACACCATCCACACCAAGTTCGCAGGACCTTTATTGCTGTTTTTGATTGTGGTTCATACTGTGGGCGCTCTATGGCACCACTTTGTGGATAAGGATGACACCTTAAAGCGTATGGTGCACTAAGCTTATGTAAAGTGCCTACTACCCGCTTGGTTTGCCAAGCGGGTTTTTTATTGGTTGATTATTGCCACAGGGCCCAAATGGCACCAAGCAGCGCCACGGGAGCGGTTTCAGCTCGCAGAATGCGTTCACCCAAAGTAACGGTGTGAAACCCTTTTGCTTTGGCGGCTTGCACTTCCTCCTCGTGGAACCCCCCTTCAGGGCCGGTGAGCAAGGTGAAAGGGCAGGGTGTCTGGGGTAACAGTTGGCGTAAGGGCGTTTCACCAGGATGCGCCATGAGCCCAAGCGTTGTGTTATGTTCGTTTAACCACGTATCAAAGGTTACCACAGAGGCAAGTTGTGGAAGCTTGTTTAAGCCACATTGCTCCGCCGCGCTAATGATAACTTGTTCCCAGTGGTGTTGTTTTTTGGCTAAACGCTCTGCATTAAAACGCACATCTGTGTAGCGGGTGTGCAGTAACTGTATTTTATGTACGCCCATTTCAGTGGCTTTTTGAATGGCGGTATCCATGCGGTCCCCTTTGATTAGGGGCAAGGCAAGGGTGGCTTGCGCCACAGGCGTGCGTAATACCGGTTGGAAGGATAAGGGTATAACAGTAACGGCTTTGCGTTCTATACGCTCAATGCGGCATTCCCATTCTCCCTGCTCACCATCGAATACCACAATGTGGTGCTCGGGGGTGAGGCGTAATACCCGGCCAATGTGATGGCTGTTGGCTTCATCAAGCTGGGTTTCTTGCTGCAGGGTTAAGGGTGTGGGATGGTAAAAGCGGCGCATAGGTTACCTCTGCTGGTTTTTATTAAGGGCGGCTTCTGTGGCAGAAGTGTAGGTGAAGGTGGCGTAAAGCAAAAGTGGCGGGCCTTAAGGGGGCGTGAAATCCATAAAACTATTGATTGTTCTGCCTTGACTTTGTGGTTTGGTCGATGGTTTTTTCCCCAAGGCTGGGCTATAAACAGTGAGGATGTTAATGAGCTCGAGCGGTTCTTGTATGAAAAAGAAAACTCCTTTGCGCGTGGTGCAGCTATCTGATTTCCATTTATTTGCTGATCCAAGCGCCACGTTGTTGGGCCTTTCTACTCAGAGTAGTTTTGAATCTGTGCTTGAGCTTGTGCGCCTAGAACAACCGCAAATGGATGTGCTCTTAGCCACAGGAGATCTTTCCCAAGATGCCTCCGCCGCTTCTTATGCGCGTGCTGTGAAAGCCTTAGAAGCGTTTAATACGCCCGTGTATTGGCTTGAGGGCAACCACGACAAACCGGCCCCGCTGCTGCAAGCCCTTGAGGGCAAGCTGCATCGTTTGAGCCCTTGTGTGGCAACCCACGGCAATTGGACCTTCATTTTGTTGGATTCCACCATTCCAGGGGATGTGCCCGGGGAGCTTTTTCAAGATGATCTCACCTTTTTAGCGCAGGCGTTAGCTGATCACAAAGAGCAGCATGTGATGGTGTGCTTGCATCATCATCCCGTGCCCATTGGTTGCCGTTGGTTAGATGAACAGCGAGTGAATAACGCGGAGGCGTTTTTTCAGGTGATTGATCAGCACACCAATGTGCGTGCCATTGTGTGGGGGCATGTGCATCAGGAGTTTGCGGGGCAGCGACGGGGGGTGGAGTTATATGCTGTGCCCTCCACCTGTATTCAATTTAAGCCCCATTGTGAGCGCTTCACTGTGGATACGCTTTCCCCTGGGTATCGCTGGTTTGATTTGTATCCCGATGGGCGTATTGTCACTGAAGTGTCTCGTGTGGAAGAAGTCTTTCATGTGGATTTTGCCTCTAACGGTTATTAACCCACACTGTACAAAGTTACAGTGAATGGTTAACGTATAGCCACAACGTGATACTGAAAACGGAGACGCTGTGGCCTTACGCAAGAGAAAGCTTCTTTATTTGCACGGTTTTAATAGCTCACCGGCCTCCTTTAAAGCACAATTAATGCAACGCTATTTTGCCGCCCATGGTGCCGAAGAACGCTTGCTCGTGCCGCACTTGCCTGAAAGTCCGCGGCTAGCCATGGCGCAGCTAGAGAGCATGGTGCAAAATCATGAACTTTTGGCTGTGGTGGGCTCTTCCCTTGGTGGTTTTTATGCCACTTGGTTATCCCAACGTCATCATCTTAAGGCGGTATTGATTAACCCCGCGGTGCGCCCTTGGCGTTTGCTCGAGGAGTATGTGGGTACTGTTACCCATTATCACACCGGTGAGCCCTATGAGTTTAAGCAAGAATGGGTGGAGGAATTAAAGCGCTTTGAGGTTCCCTTTATTGAGCATCCTGAAAACTTATTATTGTTGCAGCAAACCGGTGATGAAACCTTGGATTGGCAAGATGCTTGGGATTACTATCAGGAATGCCACACTTTCAAAGGCTTGGGTGGAAACCACAGTTTTGAGGGCTTTTCTGCCTTTATTCCCTTAGTGTTACAATTTTGCGGCCTACAACTTGATTGAGATGTTATGAGTACAGCCTATACCGCCTCGAATATTGAGGTTCTCAGTGGTTTGGAGCCAGTGCGTAAACGCCCTGGCATGTATACCGAAACCAACCGCCCCAATCATTTATTACAAGAAGTCATTGATAACAGTGTGGATGAGGCATTAGCCGGCCATGCTAAAAACATTGTGGTGACACTGCATAAAGATGGCTCCGCTAGTGTGTGGGATGATGGCCGCGGTATGCCGGTGGATTTGCATCCTGAGCTTGGTTTGCCTGGTGTGGAAGTGATTCTTACCACCTTGCACTCGGGGGGTAAGTTTAACCATGAAAACTATGGGTTTTCAGGAGGCCTACACGGTGTAGGGGTGGCGGTGGTGAACGCCTTAGCCTCCGAGCTTACGGTGACGGTGCGCCGCGATGGGCAAGTGCACCAAATGCAATTCATCCAAGGTGAAAAAGCCGCAGACTTGCAAGTGATTGATACTTGTGGGCAACGGAATACGGGGACTGAGCTTCGTTTTAAGCCGGACCCGCAGTTTTTTGATTCGGTGAAGTTTTCTGTTCCCCGATTATTGCATTTATTGCGTGCTAAAGCGGTGCTATGCCCAGGCCTAAAGGTAACCTTGGAGGATCAAACCAAGGGGGAAAAACACCAGTGGCAGTACGATGATGGGCTGGTGGAATACCTCACCGATGCGTTAAAGGGCTGGGAATTGTTACCGGAAACCCCTTTCACCGGTAGTTTGGAAGGTAAAACCGAAGCGGTGGAATGGGCAGTGCTGTGGTTGCCCGAAGGTGGGGAGCTAGTTACTGAATCCTATGTGAACCTCATCCCCACCGCTCAAGGGGGCACCCATGTGAATGGGTTTCGCTCTGGATTACTAGAGGCCCTGCGTGAGTATTGCGAGTTTCGGAACCTGTTGCCCCGTGGGGTGAAGCTAACCCCTGAGGATATTTGGGAGCGGGTGAGCTTTGTGTTGAGCGTGAAAATGCTCGATCCGGTGTTTGCAGGGCAAACCAAGGAGCGCCTTGGTTCGCGTGCCATTGCAGGCTTTGTAAGTGGGGTGGTGAAGGATGCCTTTAGCCTGTGGCTGAACCAACATACCGAAGAAGGGGATGCCTTAGCAGAGCTATGTATTCAACATGCACAGCGTCGTTTGCGGGCGGCCCGTAAGGTTACCCGTAAAAAAGTCACATCAGGCCCTGCCTTACCAGGTAAGTTAGCGGATTGCACCAGCGATGACCCTAGCCAAACGGAAATTTTCTTGGTGGAAGGGGATTCAGCGGGGGGCTCTGCCAAGCAGGCGCGTAACCGCGAATTTCAAGCCATTATGCCCCTGCGTGGGAAAATCATGAACACCTGGGAGGTGGATTCCGCACAGGTGCTTGGCTCACAAGAAATTCATGATATTGCCGTGGCGCTGGGTGTGGAGCCTGGCAGTGAGGATTTAAGCGGGCTGCGTTATGGCAAGGTGTGTATTCTGGCGGATGCGGATTCCGATGGGTTACACATTGCCACCTTAATTTGCGCTTTATTTGTGCGCCATTTCCCCGCCTTGGTAACAGGGGGGCACGTGTTTGTGGCCATGCCGCCCTTGTACCGCATTGATGTGGGCAAAGAGGTGTTTTATGCCCTTGATGATGATGAACAGCGCGTGATTTTGGATCGTATTGAGGCGGAAAAGCGCCGTGGCAAGGTGCAGATCACTCGATTCAAGGGGCTTGGTGAAATGAACCCGTTGCAACTACGGGAAACCACCATGGCGCCAGACACTCGCCGCTTGGTGCAGCTCACCATTGATACTGAGGATGATACCCATCAATTGCTCGATATGTTGTTGGCGAGAAAGCGCGCAGCAGATCGTCGCTCTTGGTTAGAAACCAAGGGAAATCTTGCAGACGTATAAGGTTTAAAGCAGATGGCACAGGATTTTGAACAAGTCGCGCTACGCGATTACACCGAGAAGGCGTACCTTGATTACTCCATGTACGTGATTTTAGATCGCGCCTTGCCTTACATTGGCGATGGGCTAAAGCCCGTGCAGCGCCGTATTGTGTACGCCATGAGCGAACTCGGGTTAAAAAACACGGCGAAATACAAAAAATCCGCACGCACCGTGGGGGATGTGCTTGGTAAGTATCATCCCCACGGGGATTTAGCGTGCTATGAAGCCATGGTGCTCATGGCGCAGCCCTTCAGCTATCGCTATCCGTTGGTGGATGGTCAAGGGAACTGGGGGTCTGCAGATGATCCCAAATCCTTCGCCGCCATGCGTTACACAGAAAGCAAGCTCGCCCCCTATGCGGAGGTATTGCTCGCTGAGCTAGGCCAAGGCACGGTGGAGTGGATCCCTAACTTTGATGGCAGTCTAGAAGAGCCAAAGTTGTTGCCGGCGCGCCTACCCAATGTGTTGTTAAACGGTACCACAGGTATTGCGGTGGGAATGAGCACCGATATCCCCCCCCATAACCTACGGGAAGTGGCTCAAGCCTGTATTCATTTGCTTAAGCACCCCAAGGCCACCCTTGAGGAGGTTTTGGAGATTATGCCGGCGCCGGATTTCCCCACTGAGGCAGAAATCATTACCCCTGCAGAGGAAATTGCCACCTTGTATCAGGAGGGCCGCGGCGCCCTGCGCATGCGCGCTGTGTGGCATCGTGAGGAGCAGGATATAGTGGTAACGGCATTGCCTTACCAAGTATCTGGCGCCAAGGTGCTCGAGCAAATCGCAGAGCAAA
>CALEAR010000162.1 GCA_937943665.1 uncultured Alcanivoracaceae bacterium | reverse complement strand
CCACCATTCCCGAGGGTTTGAGAATCATTGAAATTAATGGCCCCTTGTTCTTCGCCGCTGCTGACCGTGTCTTCACACAGTTAAAGCGCATGGGAGCCGAGCACAAGGGCTTAGTGCTGTATATGGATGCTGTGCCTTTACTGGATGCGGGAGGCTTAAATGCCTTCCTGCGTTTTGTGGAAGATGCCAAAACCCTTGGGTTTTCACTGGTGGTGGCCGATTTACAATTTCAACCCCTGCGCACCTTAGCACGAGCTGGGGTGGAACCCATCGAACACCATTTGCGTTTTACCTCCACCCGTAACGAGGCTTTGGAGCAGTTATCTGAAGGGGCCACCCCATGAGGTGCCCCTGTTGCTCTGGCGCCACCTACGATGCCTGTTGCCTCCCCCTGCATCAAGGCACCAATGCCACCCACCCAAGTGCCCTAATGCGGGCCCGTTTTAGTGCCTTTACCTTAGGTAAAACCGATTTTTTGCTAAGCACTTGGCACCCTCAAACCGCCCCTGAGCAGCTTCAGTTGGAGAATGATACCCAATGGGGGCGCCTGCATATTCATCATAGCACCTCACAACACCAGGAAGGTTGGGTACAGTTCAACGCCTACTTTCACCAACATGATCAATGGGGTGTGCAAGAAGAAACCTCCTATTTTCTGCTTGAAAACCAGCAGTGGTACTATCACAGTGGCGAAGTATCCGTGGAGCCCTATGCACCACAACGCAATGCTCCCTGCCCCTGTGGCGCCCCTAAAAAATTCAAACATTGCTGCTTAAAACGCCCATGAATCATCGATTATCTCCGGCGGCCACCTCAGATATGCTACTGGTGGTGGTAACCTTTGTGGCCGCCATTAGTTGGATGTTTTCTAAGGAAGCCGTCCTCTTAATGCCACCCATCCTATTTATGTCGGTGCGCTTTTTGCTCGCAGCCTTATGCTTGCTGTGTTTTAGTGCTAGCCACCTGCGTAATCTTAGCTTGCCTTTGCTAAAGCGCAGCCTTTGGGTGGGGATGTTTTTTGGAGGCGCCATGACTTCATGGGTTATGGGGCTCGCCCAGGGTGATGCCATGGGTGAAGGGGCCTTTTTAACCAGTTTGGGGGTGGTCTTTGTGCCTGTGGTGTCACGGGTGTTTTTCCAAGAAAGCCCGCCCTTTGCCACCTGGCTGGCCCTCCCCGTGGCCCTCGCAGGGCTAGGTTTGCTCACCCTACCCCATGGATTTCGAATCACCCCCTCTCAGGGGTACTTTTTATTGGCGGCGGCCTTATTTGCCTGCTTTTACACCCTCAACACTCGCGCCACCCGCCCCAATATCAACACGCAGCAAGAGGCGGTGCACCCCTTAGCCATGACCACAGTACTTATGTTTGTGGCCACCGTGGTCACCGGCGTGGCCTCTTGGCACTGGGAAGCACAGCAGTGGCCAAGTGTGACCATAAGCTCAGCCCTAACCCTGTGGGTGCTGCTCAGTGCTGTGGTGGGCACTGCCATGCGATTTTTATTGCAAACTTATGCGCAAAGTCTCACCCATAGCACCAATGGCGCGGTTATACTCATACTAGAACCCCTTTGGGTAGCCATGCTATCCGTTTTGTGGTTCCAAGAATCCCTAAGCCCGGTGCAATGGCTCGGTTGCTCAGTGATTCTTGCAGCATTGATCATTAACCGCTGGCAAGCCATAGTGCTAGGAATTAAAACATGGAAACGCTGAGTTATACCCCACCCAGTACCCTGCTCTCTGTGGCACGTTCCTGTGTGGTGTTAGTGGATTACCAAGTTAAGCTCATGCCTGCCATTGCAGAGCAAGACAATGTCATTCGTGCTGCACACCGTTTAGCCAAGGTGGCGCAACTGTTTAATATCCCTCTTATGGCCACGGAGCAAAACCCCCAACGGTTAGGCCCCACGATTGCTCCTTTGCATGAATATTGCGAATCCCGATTGGAAAAGGTGCACTTTGATGCCTGTGCCCACGAGGGCCTCACTTCCACCCTTCCTGAAGGCCTTTCCCAAGTGGTAATGGCC
>CALEAR010000161.1 GCA_937943665.1 uncultured Alcanivoracaceae bacterium | reverse complement strand
CACCCCGCATCAAAACTTTCTGCCCCCTTTTTAGAGCCCTGGCAGTGGGCTTTCAAACACCGCGGAAAGCCGCAATGCTTGATAAACTCTAGCCTTCAGCACGGGCATGTGCCGCCGACTGGATGCGTACTATAGTAGCCACTGGGGGAAGTGTCAAGCATTATCAGAAGTATTTGGTGAGATTTCAGGCATTAGCGAATTATAAATTTTTGCCTGTTTGAAAAACGAGCAACCACGGCAACCACAGCCACTATTGGTTTCCACGCCAAAATACCCCTCAATAAAACACCAAACCCATTCCGCGATGGGTTTGGTGTACTGGCATTAAAGCACCACGTTTTCTTGTTCGCCTTTTTCCCAGTTTGCAATATTCCTAAAGGTAATTTCGGCACGGCGCACCATGGCCTCATCGGTGGCATAACCAATATGGGGCAACAACACCACATTGGGTGCACTTAAAATGGGGTAATCGGAAGGAATGGGTGGCTCCATATCCACTCTATCTAAACCGGCGCCAGCAATGGTACCGTTGTGTAGTGCCTCGGCTAAAGCGTCGTTATCCACCACGGGGCCCACTGCAGTGTTAATTAAAAACGCACTGGGTTTCATTAACTGGAGCTTCTCTTTATTAATGAGGTGTTTGGTTTCCTCTGTAAGGGGAGTATGAAGGGTAACAATATCACTCTCCTTCAGCACATCATCTAAGGATTTATACTCCACACCTTTGCTAATAAGCGCGGGCTTCTCGCTTCTGTTGTAGGCAATTACCTTGCAACCAAACGCCAGGCCTATCTCCGCCACAGCACCGCCTATGCTGCCCGTGCCAATCACCCCTAAGGTTTTACCCTTAAGATCTTGCTGTGTGTAACCGGCTTTGGTACCGCCTTTTCTTACCACGGATTCCAACGGCACCATGCTGCGCAACAGAGAAATAATTAATCCAAAAGTAATTTCTGCCACAGAGTTGGTGCTGTAGCCAGCAGCATTAGATACATGGATACCCCGCTCTTTGCACTTCTCTAAATCGATGTGGTTGTAGCCGGTAAATGCCACTGCAATAAACTTTAGTTTCTCAGCAGCATCAATCACTTCACCACTTAACGGTGTATTAGCGATGGCGATGACATCTGCATCTTTCATTCTTTCTTTGAGCGTTTCATCATCTAACTTACCGTCGGTGTACAACACTAACTCGTGACCACTATCCTCTAGAGGCTTTGCAAGCTGTTTGAATACTTCATCACTAATGCCTAAGTCCTCTAAGATGACAATTTTCATTACAATCTTTCCTCTGTTTTGATGGCTTTTCTTTCACATAAAGGGCAAGTATAACAAGTTGTTCAAGGCTTCTCGTGTTCGAGCTTGGTTGCAACAGACACGCCGCTCTCTCAATCAAACGGCACCACAATCTCTGTGATCTTCCACTTTAGGCCTTCCCTGCGCATTACAAACACTGCCTCTTCTTCAAAATCACCTGGCACCTTCACCACAAACTTATTCAAGCCTTCGTAGCCCATACTGGCGTTCTTGAACAGGGGCTGTGGCGGAGCCTCTTCCACACCTTCCGTGGTTGCCTCTTCTAAGGAAATAGATTCCCCCGACATTAAATACCGCATGCCAGTGGGTGTAACAAACACATCCACCAAACCATCCACAATGGCGCTGGCCATTAAGGTGCCTAATGCCGCAAATGGGTTATCCGCCGCTTCCTCCTCGGCCAATTCCTTCACCAACTCCGCCTTTAGCTGATCCTTCAAGCTTTGCCTAACACTAGGGTAATCAATGTGTTCTGAAAGGGCTTCACCATCGCGCTTTTCCGCCGCCACCTTCATTTGGTGCACCGTTATATAAGGCGAAGCCACCAAATACAGAGCAACGCCTATTACAATGGCTAGCAAGCCTGCGTTTTTTGTTTTTTTCATTTTCCTTCCCCCACAAAAGAGTACTTATGATGAGTAACATCTTCATAATGCCTGAATTAATTCTTACGGCAATTGCAAACCGCTCGCCAATTAACAAGCTATGGCAGCAGTTTCACGGTATTTCACCGTTTTACTCGGTTTTACATGCTTAAAGAACCCCCTAGGAACAAACTCATTTTCCCCTAGTCGCACCCCATGAGCCCGTTGGAAAACGGAAATTCACTCAAGTAGAACGGAGGCTGATTTAATGCGTAAGCTAAATCTCCGCGATACACTCATCACTGTAACGGCTAGTTTTTCTTTATTGGCTGCGGGCAGTGCCATTGCCCAAGGTGCAGAAACCACTGAACAGCCAGCCACTAGCACACCATCTTCTCAAATGGAGCAGCAAAACTCTGCTCAAGCCGGTGGGCAATCTTGGGGAGGTGACACCCAAACCGATAGCCAAACCAATGCTAACGCATTTGGTGAGGAAGAAACCCAAACCCCATCGGATGATCCCTACGCCCCTCAAGAGGAGGAAGAAGAGGAAGCCACAGATACCTATGGTGGCCCTTATGAGCCTGCCCCTGAGGAGGAAGAGGAAGAAGAAGCCACTGGTACCTTTGGCGATGACGCCTACAACCCTTCCACTGAGGAGGAGGAAGAAGAAGAAGCTTCTAGTACCTTCGGCGACGATGCCTATAACCCTTCCACCGAGGAAGAAGAGGAAGAAGCCCCATTCGGCGGTAACGATGCCGATGAAGATGACGAGGACGACTACCAGCAAGATTGGTAATCCTCCCCCATTGAGGGCATTAACCGAAGACCCAGCTTTGCTGGGTCTTTTTCTTTTGCATTCTTCTTAAGGTGCTGCTCGAAAAGTTAACGCCTCATCAGCCACCGCTTGGTGGGAATCCATGATGTTGCTTTCCATCATGCTTAATCTTGCAAAATCCCTCTATCTATATCCCATAATGCAAGCAGGGTTATTTATTACGTAAACCTGGTACATTACATGGCTGCAATAAATATTCTGGGGATATCATGCAGCACACCGGTATTTACGAACAGTTAATTACAGAGCTAATTAGCCAGCGT
>CALEAR010000160.1 GCA_937943665.1 uncultured Alcanivoracaceae bacterium | reverse complement strand
GCTCAGACCGTGTGGCCAAGTACAACCGCTTGATTCGCATTGAGCAAGAAATGGGCCGCGCCGCTTACCACGGTCGCAAAGAGTTCCCTCGCTTAGGTTCATAAGCACGAAAGCCCAGTGGCCATGGGGCCCTGGGCTTTTTTGTTGAGACATCATATGTTACGTCGCTTTGTCTTTGCGTTTCTGCTTATCACCTTGCTTGTTCTACAGTATCGTCTGTGGCTCAGCGAGGGGAGTGTGCGCCACCGTAAGCATTTGGAAGCCCAAATTGCTGAGCTTGAGCAAGAAAATCGCGAACTTGCCCATCGCAACAAACTCATGCGTGCGGAAGTGGACGATTTGAAAAAAGCCAAGAACAGTGTGGAAGAAATTGCCCGCCGTGATTTAGGCATGATCCGTGAAGGCGAAGTGTTTTATCTTGTTCCCGATAAGGAACAAGGAAAACCCCAATGAAAGTTTATGGCTTGATCCCCGCTGCGGGGGTGGGGTCGCGCATGCAGGCGCAACGGCCCAAACAATACCTTTCCTTGCTCGGCCGTACTGTGGCAGAGCACACCCTTACCACTTTATTAGCCCACCCCGGGATTCACCGCCTATGGGTGGGCATCGCCCCAGAGGACCCTTACTGGCCCACCTTGCCCATTGCCCAACAGGTGCAACAATATATGGGTGGAGCTAGCCGTGCAGAAACTGTGTTAAATGGTTTAGCACAGTTAATGGAGGAGGCTGCCCCAGAGGATTGGGTGCTAGTACATGATATGGCGAGACCCTGCATTCACCATCAAGATATTGATGCCTTGCTGGCTAATCCTCACCCAGAGGGAGCCATTTTAGGCGCACCCGTGGCAGATACCTTAAAGCAGGTGGGAGGGCAACACATTCAAACCACGGTGGATCGCCGCCAAGTGTGGCGCGCTTTCACACCACAGTTCTTCCCCATTGTTCGATTACATGAAGCGTTGCAAGCGGCCTTGGCAGCGGGTGCGAATATTACCGATGAGGCCAGTGCCATGGAGTGGGCAGGGTATAAGCCGCTGATGGTGCACGGTCGCGCCGATAACCTCAAAATTACTTGGCCGGGGGATATTGCCCTGGCGGCGTTTTACTTACAGCAGCAAATACAGGAGCGCACATGATACGCATTGGCCAAGGGTTCGATGTACATGCCTTCGGCGAGGGCGATGGGTTAATGCTTGGTGGGGTGAAAATTCCTTTTCATAAGGGCTTTGTGGCGCACTCCGATGGAGATGTGCTTCTGCATGCGTTAACAGATGCCCTGCTCGGCGCCTTGGCCTTGGGCGATATAGGCCATTGGTTTCCCGATACAGATGAACAGTGGCGTGGTGCCGATTCTGGCCAACTGTTAACAGCGGTGTACCAAGAGGTTCAGCAGCGCGGTTATACCCTAGGCAATGCGGATATGACCCTTTTAGCCCAACAACCGAAATTAGCCCCTCATATTAAAGCCATTCGCAAGCGTATTAGTGAGCTGTTGGCGTGCCCCGTGGAGCGTGTTTCTGTGAAAGCTAGCACCACAGAACGTTTAGGTTTTGTGGGGCGCGAAGAGGGCATTACAGCGCTCGCCACCGTGTTGCTCGTTAAGGAAACCTCCGCGTGAGCTTGCCGCGCGCGTATGGCGCTCCCTTAGTGGAAGGCTGGTTGCGCACAGAGCCTGAGGATTTCATTGTTCGGGAACAGCTAAGCTTTGCTCCAGGTGAGGGGGGCGAACACCTGTGGTTGCGCATTCAAAAACGTTTATGGAACACCATGGATGTGGCTCAGTGGCTGGCGAAACACGCTAAGCTTCCCCTAAGGGCTGTGGGGTTTAGTGGCCTGAAAGATAGGCGTGCCGTCACAGAACAATGGTTTAGCTTACACCTACCTGGTAAAGCTGACCCCGATTTTACCACCTTGCCTGAAGGGTTAGTGGTGCTAGAGCAGGTGCGTCATAGCCGTAAATTAAACCGTGGCACCCACATTGCTAACGAATTTACCTTGCGGTTACGCCAGCTCACTGGGAACAGCGCTGCCTTGGATGAGCGTTTAACAGCAATTGCGAGTCAAGGGGTGCCTAACTATTTTGGTGAGCAACGTTTTGGCCG
>CALEAR010000159.1 GCA_937943665.1 uncultured Alcanivoracaceae bacterium | reverse complement strand
TACCCAGCGGTGATGATGCCTTGCCAGGCGAGTACTTCTGCGTTGTTGGGCTCGGCTTCTGCTAGGGCTTTGGCCTCTGCTGCCAGTTCTTTTAGGCGGTCGCGCTTATCTTTCTCGGCGATCACGGAAATCTCTTCCCACTGCTGGCGAAGTTCTTCCACTTTTTCTTCCACAGCCATGGCGGCGCCACTGAATAATAACGCCACTAAGGCGAACCAAGCGAGTAAATGCTTTTTCATTGTTATCTCCTCACGGTGTTAGCAAACGGGAAACCCCTATTTGCCCTCTTTAGCGCCCACTAGGTTTAGCGCTTCTTTTTGTAACGCCTCATCATACGCTTTCAGATAAGGACGGGGTTGTGCTTCCAAGGCCTGTTTGGCGTATTGGAAAGCCTCTTCTTTGCGTTCGATGCCTTTTAGGAATCGAGCAAACGCAAAATTGGTATCCACCCCCTGGGGGTGAACTTCTAGCCCTTTAGCGTACATGGCTTCGGCGTTTTTTAAACTGCCAAAGGCCACAGGCCAGCCAGGTGTGCGCTCATACAAAAGCCCCAAGGTGGTGTACGCTAGGCCATTTAAGCCACTGGCATCTGCCTCGATGGCCGCTTCTAGTTTTTCCTTGGCTGCTTTAGCTAGGCGCACCCCCTTAAAGCCACCGTGGTAATTGGCGTATTGCTCATACACCACGGCTTGCCACACGAGGGTAAGCACCTTGTCCTCGGTGAGCTCGGGTAATTGTTCTGCATAAGCCATGAGTTCTTCAAGTAAAAACTCGTGTTGTTTACGTTCTTTTTCCCCAAGCTCGGAAATGGCGTTCATCGATTCATAAATAGGGGCGAGCACCGCCTCCTCGGCTTGGGCAAAGGCCATGCCTAACAGTAATAAGGGTGCGGCTAACCATTGCATTAAAGGCTTCATTATGGGCATCCTCAACCGCACCCAAGGGAAACAATTAACCCTTGTTCATCGGTGCGAATGCTTAAACGCTCGTGGCGGTAATCCCGGGTTTCAGGGGAGTTGGGGCCTAATACGCGCACCTCTTCGGCACTGGCTTCACCACGGAGGGTGCTAGCCATGCCCTCTTCAAAAGGCTGGCCAAGGTAGTGCTGCACTTTTTCCACATCGCACTTGGGCAAGGAGGTTAAGGATTCCTGATGTACGGTTTTTTGGCAGGCAGTAAGGGCAAACGCCGCCACCAATACCGCTGTGCCTCGCTGTAAAATCTGTAGGGTTGGCTGTTTCATGGTGTTTCCTTATGGGTGTTGTGCTTTCGTTATGCGTTGTACTAAGGCGGGCCACTGGGCCAGCAAGGTGATGCCTCGCAGCAACATAAAGCCCCAGTAGGCCAACCACAGGCCGTGGTTATTCCACAGGGGCACCAACACGGCAATGCCGGCCACATAACCCGCAAAGCTTATTAGCATACCATTACGCATGGCCGTGGTGGCAGTGGCCCCTAAAAATAATCCATCCAAGTGGAATGCTAACACAGCAAACAATGGCAGCCATACCGCCCAAAACATATAGTGCATGGCCTCTTGTTGTAAATAGGTGTTCACCGTGAAAAAGGCCACCCAATGAGAGGCGGTAAGCCACAGCGCCACACTAATAAAAGCCGCTGCTAAAAAGGCATAGGCCCCAGTGCGTATGGCCACCTGTTGCAAGGCTTGCCCGGCGCGGCCGCCCACGGCACGGCCGCTATACACTTCGCCCACATTGGCAAAGCCATCTAAAAAGTAAGAGGCGAATAACACAAGCTGCATGAGCATTTGGTTCACGGCTAGGGCCTCGGTGCCCAAGGCGGCGCTGCGATTAATCAACAGCGCATTGCCCCCCACCAGCAGCAGGGTGCGTACCATAATATTGCCGTTGGCTTGCCACAGTTTTACCCAGTGGGCACGGTTCTTTAAGGCTTGCTGCACGGCGGGCCAGGCCTCATGCTGCCACCCCTGCCAGGCCCATCTCAGGCCCAAGGCGCACACCACCACTTCTGCCACCAAGGTGCCCAGGGCGGCGCCCTCAATGCCCCACTTTAGCCCCAACACCCACCAGCTAGTCAGGGCAATATTGGTGAAATTCATTAGCAGCTGCAGCACCAGCACTCGCCCTGCTTGGCCCTGCCCTAAAAACCAGGCACTTAAGGCAAAGTTGGCCAAGGAAAACGGCGCCGACCAAATACGCACGCTGTAATAGGCCTTGGCCAGGGTTTGTACCTCTTCGCTGCCCCCAAGCAAGGCGAATAACACCCCGCCAATGGGCGCTTGCAGCAACCACATGGCCACGCCAATGATGGCCGCCACCATAAGGGGCCTTAATAAATGGGCGTAAAGGGCGGGATAGTGGTTAGCACCACTGGCTTGGGCGGTGAGCCCCACTGTGGTAAGCCGTAAAAAGGAAAAGCCCCAATACAGCAAGGAAAACACAGTGGCCCCCAGGCCAATGGCAGCAATGTGGGCCGCATCGGGGAAGCGCCCCATAACGGCGGTATCCACCATGCCGAGCAAGGGGGTGGCGAGGTTGGCAAAAATCACAGGAATGGCAAGGGCAAACACTTGCCGATGGGTGGGCACTAAGGCGGTTTTACTCATGTTGTTTGGTTTCAAACTCTAAACACATTACCAGGGCATCCTTGGGGCCTGTGGCGGTGGAGTAATAGCCGTTGCGGCGCCCCACGGGCTGAAACCCCAAAGCAAGGTACAGTTGTTGGGCGGCGGTGTTTTCCACATTCACTTCCAAAAAGAAGCGCTCCATGCTTAAAGCTTGCACCTGTTCGCAGGCGTGGGTAAGCAGCTGCTGCGCCAAACCACGGCGGCGCCAACAAGGCTTCACCGCAAGGTTCAGCAAATCCGCTTCATCCACTATGAGGGCCACCACGCAATAGGCCACCACCTCTTCACCCTGGCTAAGCACCCAAGCGTGTTGCTGTGGGGAAACCAGAGCCTCATGAAACATTAAATGGGCCCAAGGTAAGTAGTAGCTGGCCTCCTCAATGGCCACCACTTGGGGTAAATCCGCTTCCACCATGGGCCGCAGGGTAAGTGCATTAATGGGAGGCTGAGGCATAAAAGGCCGCCTTAAACAAGGCACGCCAAGAGGCCACCTTGTGGGTGAGTGGGTCGGCTAGCATTTCTGCGAGGGTGCTAATGGCCAAGCGTTGTTCTTGGGCGTGGTAACGTTCGGGCACCAATAACTGAGCCACTTTATCATCGCTTAACATAAGCAGCTTGTTGTTGGGGGCTTGGCATTGCTCCGCCAAGGCAGCCACCACGCCCTGTAAAAAATCCTTCGCTTCCGCGTGGTGCATTACCATGGGGCCCACGGGGCATTTAAAAGTACGCGCCGCTGGCCCTAAACCACCCCACAGGCCAGCAAAGTTTTTTAACAGCTGCAGTTCATCACGGTTAAAGCCAGGGGCGTTTGGATCTTGCTGCTGCGCCAACAGAATGCCAAAGGGCATAAAATAAGCCTGTAAGGTGAACACATAGGGCTCCCCTTTGGGCGTTGGCGCCACAGTGGCCTCGGGCTCTTCAGGCGCCTTGGTGGCTGTGCCCAACCCTTGGCGTACAGCGGCTAAAGCATCTTCCCCCGATACTGGGGCTGCCGCAGGGGCTGGTGCCGCCGAGGCTGTAGCAGCTTGAGTGGGCGCGGCACTGGGCTTTTCCCCAAGCACGGGGCTGCTAATGGCGCCGGGTAAAGGGGTTTGTGCCACCCACGCCACAAGATCAAGCTCTGCAAGCAGTGCTTGGCGCTGTAACTCCGCTTGTATTGGATCTTCCTGCCACATTATGAAAGGCCCTTACGCCGTTGATGGGCGAAGCTTAACATAATTACACCTAAAATGAGGCCAAACAGGCCGCCGTAAAGGTGGGCGTTCACATACACCACGCCACCAATGCTATTGAGTAAGTAATCCACATTGTAGTTGGGGGTTTGCTCCCATACCAAGCGGCCCGCAAGCACTACAAAGCCAAGAGCATGCAGTAAAGGTTGGGTGAAAAACCCCGCCACAATGGCCAGCATCAACCAACCGTACAACAGCCCAGAAAGCCCCACATAATGGGGAATGCTGGCATCTAGCCACCACATGGCCAGGCCCACCACCCAAGGGCCCACTAGCAGCCACACTAAAAAATGGGGCCACCGGTACACATCGTGAAAAAAGTAGCAGCAGGCCCAAAAACCCAGCACATTCATTAGCCCATGATGAAGGTTTAAATGCACAAAATGGGCCGTATAAAGGCGCCACCACTGGCCCTGTTCAATGAGTGCTGAACTGAATTGCAAGGGGGCATTCACCCAAGGTGCAGCGGCAC